>JAKAWP010000010.1 GCA_021816955.1 Thermoplasmata archaeon | reverse complement strand
GACTTGAGCGCGGCCCTCGAGCCCGGCGCCGGCGGAAGCATTGAAGCGGACGACTTTCGCGCCACCGCCGAATCGGTATCCGACGCGCTCCAACGGGGGTTCCGGCCGGATCTCGCCCTCGGCCACCTTCGCTCGCTCGACGAGACGATCCGACGGGCGTCCGCCCCCCGCCTCGCCCGGGGCGAAGCCCCGGCGGCCCGCGCCGCCCTCCGCCGGATTGAACGGTTGCTCGGGCTCTCCCTCGGGAATCGCCGACCGGGCCAGCGGAATCGGGCCCGGACGTCGGTCGGATCGACCGCTACGAATCCGAGCGCTCGAGGATCACGCTGAGGCCGTTGCCGCCCCCCATGCAGAGCGTGGCCAGGCCCCGCCGGCGGCGCGCGTGCGCGAGCTCGTGCGCGAGCGTGACGACGATCCGCGCGCCGCTCGCCCCGATTGGGTGACCCAAGGCGACCGCGCCGCCCCGCACGTTGAACACGTCGTCCGACCACCCGAACGTCCGCTGAACGGCGATCGAGGCCGAGCTGAACGCCTCGTTGTGCTCGACCCGGTCGAACGCCGCGGGGGTCAGGCCGACCGCCTCGAGATGGCGTCGGACGGTCGGGATCGGCGCCTCCATGACATCGTCCGGGTGGACGCCGGACTCCGCCACGGAGTGGATCCACGCGAGCGGAGAGACCCCGCGTTGCTTCACCACCGATTCGCTCGCCAGGACGAGCGCCGCCGCGCCGTCGGAGAGCGGCGAGGAGTTGCCGGCGGTGAGAAGCCCGTCCGGCGCGAACGCCGGGGGGAGGGCGGCCAGCTTCGCGAGCGAAGTGTCCGGTCGGGGCCCCTCGTCGACCTCGAACGGCTGGCCCCGGGCCGTTGAATCGCCGGGAACCCCTACGATCTCTTGCGCGGATCGGCCGTCGCGCGCCGCGGCCAGCGCGCGTTCGTGGCTTCGCAAGCTGAAGCGGTCGAGTTCGGCCCGGGTCAGGTGGAACTTCCGGGCGATCCGCTCCCCCGTGAAGCCCATCACCTCGTGCTCGCCGTAGGCATCCTCGAGCGCGTCGCGCCGCAATCCGTCGACGAGCGTCCGATGCCCGTAGCGGAGCCCCCATCGGGCCTCTCCCGAAAGGTAGTACGACGACGTCGACATCGACTCCATCCCTCCGACTAGGACGATCGAGTACGCCCCCGCCCGGATCCCGAGGTAGCCGAGGTGAAGCGCCTTCATCCCGGAGCCACAGACCATGTTGATCGTCGCGGCCCCGACGGAATCGGGGATCCCGACCCCGCGCAGGACCTGACGGGCGGGGTTCTGCCCGTGGCCCCCTTGAATCCCCTGGCCGATCAGTACCTCGTCGACCTCGTTCGGCGCGACGCCGGCCCGACCGAGCGCGCCGCGCGCCGCGACCGTACCGAGCACGACCGGCGACGTCGACCGGACCGCGCCGCCAAAGCGGCCGATCGGCGTGCGAGCGGCCGACAGCACGGCGACGCGGACCGGCGGGGCCGACGACATCGGGGACATCGCTCCGCAAGCGAGGGCGGCGATCTCACTCCTCTTCCACGCGGGGCGCCAAGAGGTATTGACCGGTCCCGCGGCCGTCCGCGATCGAGAACTCGATCTTGAGTGGATACTCGTTGCCGACGTGCAACGTCACGTCCTCGGCCGTGGTGATCGACTTCATCATCGCCGAGAAGAAGTCGAGCGGGTACATGCTCTTCACCGGGTCTTTGGCGTCGACGGAGACGAGTCCGTCGTCGCCGCCGACCGTGAGGTGCATGTCGACCCGGTCGGTCTCGCTCTCGCTGTGGAGGACGAACCCCTCCTTGCTCAGCTCGAGGACGACGTTGTCGGCGATGCTCTCGCTGCCTCGGATCCCCTGACGCAACGGCTCCATCTTCACCACGGCTTTCGCGGGGGGATTGACCGATGGGACCTTCGGATCCGTGATGCTCGCCGGATCGACCGGGGACATCTCGCGCACCAAGCGGCCGACGCGGACGATGAGGGGATTCTTGCCGCCGTCGTACTGCAACGAGATCGTGTCGCCCGGCCGCGCGAGCCGGAGGACGTCCTTGAACCGCTCGGCATCGACGCCGAACTCCGTCGGCTCGCCCGTGAACTCTTCGAACGCTTTCGCGTCGAGCCGGAGCACCAGCATCGCCACGTGCGAAGGGTCGACGGCCTTCACCTCGAGACCGTCTTTGCTGACGGTCAGCTTCGCTTCGCTCACGAGCGTCGAGACCGCCTCGACGACCTCTCGAAGGACCTCCATCCGGATGCGCGCCTTGAACATGCCGATTCCTCGCGGGCCCACACGCCCTTTCGCTAAATAGCTATGCCGTTAGGCCGAGCAAATGCTCCGGTCCCGTGGGCGAGACCGGGGAATCGGGGATGACGGAACTCGGCTACCTTACGGACATCGAGGCCGGATACACGACTCGATTCCGAGGCCGGGTCGTCGCCCGTCCCGCCGGCGGCCTCGTGCTCGACCGGACCTTCTTCTATCCGACCGGGGGCGGTCAACCGGCGGACCGGGGCACGCTCACGGACCCGGACGGCCATCGGGTGGCGGTGATCGACGTCCGCCGGGTCGGCTCGACCGTCGTCCACCAGATCGAAGGGGAGCCTGCCGCCCTCGCCGCCCTCCCGGTCGGGACCACGGTGGACGGGGAGATCGACTGGCCCCGGCGGCACCGCTTCATGCGGCTCCACACCGCCCAGCACCTGCTCAGCGCTCGGACGTTTCACCTGACGGGCCGTCGGACCGAGCGGGCGCGGCTGGACGACCTCGGCGCGACGATCGACCTCGACGGCCCGATCGACGAGGACGCACTACGGAGAGTCCGAGACGACGTGCAGGAAGTGCTCCGTCGGCCGGCGGCGGTGCGAGCCGAGACGTGGGACCGCGCCGTTTGGGCGGCCCGACCCGCCGGCCGGAGCGGACTCGTGCCGCTTCCCGCGAATCTCGACCGGCTCCGCGTGGTCGTGATCGAGGGATGGGACGAATGCCCGTGCGGGGGAACCCACGTGCGTTCGACGGCCGAGATCGGACCGGTCGAGGTGGTCCCGGCGTCCGACCGGGCTCTCGGCATCCGCCGTCTACAACTTCGACTGGGGGGCGGATCGTAGCCGCCGACGGTCGAGCGAAGACCGCGTCAGGACGACCCACCGGCGGGATCGGTCGGGAAAATCGATCTCCCCCGGCGCCGAGCGCCGGCGGATCACGGTCGGGCGAGCCAGGTGGCTCGGCGGGTGCCGTACACCCGCACGTCGTGCCAGCGGCCGTGATGAAACAGCGCCCCCGACAGCGTGCCCTCCCGCGTGAACCCGAGTCGTTCGAGCAACCGCTCGGACGGAACGTTCTCCACATCGCACGTGGCGCCGACCCGCTCGACCTCGGTCGAGCGATAGAGATGGGTCACGAGGAGCCGCACCGCTTCGGTGGCTAGCCCTTGGCCCCGCGCGCTCGGCTCGCCGATCAAGTACCAGACATCCCAATACTCGAGCACCGGGTGCGGAGCGTAGAAGCCGACGCACCCGACGAGCCGTGCGTCCGATTGGCGCTCGACCACGTAGCGCACGGCGAGCGACGCCGGATCGGCCTCGGCGCTCGCAAAGCTCGCCACGAAGCTCTCCCAGCTCTCTTCGGAATACCGGTCAAACGGAGCGACAAGCTCGGGGTCGGAGTACCAGTCGAAGAGAACGGGGTAGTCGTCCGGCACCGGGGGCCGCAACACCACGCGTTCTCCGCGGAGCGGCGTCAGCGGTACCTTCATTCGATGCCTCGCTGCCGCCGCGGCGTCCGGCCGAATCGGCCCGCCGGGCCTCGCTCAGCGGAGCGCGGGGAACGCACAGGGGGGGCCATCGAGAGCGGAAGCCGACCGTCCATTTATATACGCCTCCCATTCTCGCCGCCGAACGCATGGCGGCAACCGCGACCGAGGGCCCTGTGGTCGTCACCGGCGGCGCCGGAGCGATCGGCGCGGTCCTCGTTCGAGAGCTGTTGGCCCGGGGGCACGAAGTTCGGGTCGTCGACAACTTTTCGAGCGGCCGCGAAGCGCACCTCGCTGGCCTTCCGAGCGGCCCGGGCCGGTTGGAGGTCGTGCGGGCCGACCTGCTCCGCCCGGACGACTACCGTTCGGCGTTTCGCGGGGCGGTCGCCGTCTGGCACCTGGCGGCCAACCCAGACATCCGGCTCGGGACAGAGCGGCCGACGATCGACCTCGAGCAAGGAACGCTCGCTACGTTTCGGGTGCTGGAGAGCGCCCGGGCGGCCGATGTTCCGGCTGTCGCGTTCTCCTCTTCGAGCGTCGTCTACGGGTTCCCGACGGTCTTCCCGACGCCCGAAGAGTACGGTCCCCTCCTGCCCCAGTCGATGTACGGGGCGAACAAGCTCGCGTCGGAGGGGCTCCTCTCGGCGTTCGCCCACTCCTACGGCCTTCGCGCGTACATCTATCGATTCGCGAACGTGATCGGCCCGTTCATGACCCACGGGATCCTGTTCGATCTGTTCGAAAAGCTTCGCCGGGACCCGAATCGACTCGAAGTCTTGGGGGACGGCCGTCAAGCGAAGAGCTACCTGCGCAGCGAAGATTGTGTCGGCGGGATGCTCTTCGCCTTCGAGCGCGCTCGCGAGGTTGTCAACGTCTACAACCTCGGCTCTCGCGACCGGATCAGCGTCCGCGAGATCGCCGAAAAGGTGGTCGCGGCCCATGGGGGCCGCGCCCGGATCGAGTACACGGGAGGCGACCGGGGCTGGGTCGGCGACATCCCCCAGCAATGGCTGTCGATCCAGCGGATCGAACGGCTCGGATGGCGCCCGACGCTCTCGAGCGCCGAGGCGATCGACCGCACGATTCAAGAGCTCGCCCGGGCCCGGGGGATCTCGGGCTGAGCCCCAGCGGCCCGGCGATGCCCGCACCGTACCGGCGACCCGGCTCGGTCGGCGTCATCGTGACCGTTCTGAACGACCCGCGGGTCGTTCGGACGGTCGAAAGTCTTCGGACGCAGACCCGACGGCCCGATGCGATCATCGTCGCCGATGGCTCGCCGGGATCCGACGTGGAATCCCGCGTGCGCGATGCATTTCCGAACGACCCGATCGTCGTCTACCGTCGGGCGCCCGGGACGATCGCGGAGAGCCGCAATCAAGCGCTCCGAGAGCTCGACACCGAGTTCGTCGCGTTTCTCGACGCGGACGAGGTCGCCCCGCCGGGATGGCTTGCCACGCTCCTCGAGCCGTTCACCGACCCCGGTATCGGCTTCGTCGGGGGTCCGACGCCCGCGCTCGACGGAACCGTGCGGACCCGGGCCGCGCAGTACTACGACGGCTACTTGCGACGATTCTACGACACGGTGGCGCGCCGGCGGCCCCACGCCCTTCCGATGGGGAACTCCGCCTGGCGCATGGCCCTCTTCGACCGGCTCGGGCTCCTCGACACGACGCTGTTTCCCCGGGCCTCGAGCGAGGACCAGGAGTTCGCCGTGCGGGCGCTCGCCGTGGGAGTCCGCGGCGTCTATCGACCCGAGGCGTTCGTCTGGCACGACTACACGGGACTCACGCTCACTGCTCTCTTGCGGAAGCAAAGCCTCTACGCGATCGGCGGCTACGTCGTCTGGCGTCGGCTCGGGACAACCTACGAAGCGTCGGGCGCGGCCGTGGCTCCGTACCTGCTGCCGCCGGCGCTCCTCGTCGTCGGCGCGGTGGTGGCGGCCGTTCCTTCCCTCGCCGTCGTCGGGGCCGTTCTCCTCGCCGCCGGCGCAGTCGCGCTCGGCGCGGTGGCCCTCGCGCTCTGGATTTCGGGCCGGCGTCTCGATCGGTCGTATCCGGGCCTGCGGTACCGGCCGTTGGAGATCCTGCGCCGCTGGGCGACGATCGTGGGGGCGGCTCGGGGATTCGCTCGGTACGACGCGCGGGGAGCCCCCCGCCGGCGGTCGAACGACACTGCCTCGAGCAAACGTTAAGCGGCGTCCGGATTCCGCGCGGCGATGGCCTCGACGGACGCGACCCCGGTGAAGTCGGGCGACCTGGTCGAACTCGACTACGAAGTATGGGCCGAAGGCGGGGGAACGACCACGCTCGTCGACACGACACGCGAGTCCGTGGCCGCTCAAGCGAACGTCACCCGGGACGACGCGACCCCGTTCGGGCCGCGGCCGCATCTTATCGGGGGGGAGTTCTTTCCGAAGGGGATCGAAGCGGCGCTGGTCGGACGGGTGCCGGGCGAGGAATTCACCCAGACGTTTCCTCCGGCCGAGGCGTTTGGAGAGCGCGATCCGAAGCTGATCGAGCTGTTCAGCATGGCGGAGATCCAACGGCTGCCCGAGATGCGCCGGGAAGAGGCCCGACTCGACGTCGGCACCCTGCTCACGATCCGGGGCCGCCGGGGACGCGTCGTTAGTCTGACGGCCGCGCGCGTACGGGTCGATTTCAACTCCCCCCTCGCCGGTCGCACCATCCGGGCGACGTTGAAGATCGTTCGACGGATCAACGAGCCGGCCGACCAGGCCCGGGCCCTCATCGAGCTCCACTACGGACGCAGCCGCGACTTTTCGGTCGATCTCGCGGATGGGGTGCTGACGGTCGGGGTCGCCGACCGTTCCAAGTTCGACCTCGGATGGGTCGCCGCGAAGCCTCGGCTGATCGAGGCCGTGCGACGCCACCTGCAACCGAAGAAGATCCGGCTGGTGGAAGAGTACGTTACGCCCCCGGCTTCGACCGAGAAGGCGCCCGCCACCCCAGAAGCGACACCGACGCCGGGTCCGTCCAACCCTCCTTCGCCACCGGCGGCCGAGCCGGCCCCCTCCACGGCCGAACCGCCCAAGACTCCGACGAAGCGTACGACGAGCGGTCCTCGCTCTGAATGAAGGCTCCGCGCAATCGGATTGTACCAACCACACCTTCTTGAACGTCCCCGATCTTTTCGGCTCGGATGTCGACTAGCGCGAGCACCGGCTACACCCCGGGCGAGCGACGGTTCATTGTCGCGGCCTTCATTGCGGGGTTTGCCGTGGCCGGGATCGTGATCTGGCTCGGCCTGACGGGCCACCTCGGCTACCCGATTCCGGGAACGACGCCACCGTAGCTATCCACGTCGAGCGACAAGCCGGTCGGTATCGAACCCCTATAAACGACGGTGGCGTCGGCGTCCCCGTGCCAGCGACGGCGACCGGAGCAGTCGAGGGCGAGGGCGGCGCTTGGGTGGGATGGATGGCGGGCGCCGTGGTCGTGGTGGCCGTGCTCGTGGTCGGCGCCGGTTTCTGGTTCTACTATCACCCGTGGTAGGACGGGTGGAGGTCGGCGCTCACCGGCGGCTCACCGGACGTCGTAGCGAAACAACTGGCTCCGCAAGTCGATGGCGGTGGGGGTCCAGTCGGGGATCGGGTGGCCGTGGCTCACCACCCGGGCTCCCCGCCGGAGTTCGCGCTGGAACTTCGGCGCGAGGGTCGCCATGAGGCCCGGCCAGAGAAACGTCGTGACCACGGTCGCCTCGGTCAGGTCGACCTGACGGAGATCCGAGCGCAGGACGACGAGCCGCTCCCGGTCGGGCGATCGCCTCCGGCGCGCCCGCAGCCACGCCCACCGCAACGGTTCGATCTCGACCGCCACGACCCGACGGGGATGCCGGGCGAGCGCGGCAAAGACGAGCCGGCCGGTGCCCGCCCCGAGGTCGACGACGACATCATCGGGGCCGATCTCGGCCCAGTCGACCATCTGCTGGGCAATCCGCCGAGGCGTCGGTTCGTAGCCCGCGCCCCAGACGAACGAGAAGAACACAAAGTACAGCAGGGCGCCGGCGGCCCCAATGATGCCCACGGCCGCCGCTTCGGCCGCGTTCATCCTCGCGGGCGAGCCGACCGGCGACGCCAACGCTCCGCCGCCGTTCGCGGATCGAGCCGGCGGGCCCGCACCTCTTCGACCAGCTCGGCGAACGTGCGGTCGGCCTCCACCGCCCCGCGCAGCCGGCGGGCCGCGTCATCCAGAACGAGTTCGAACAATTCCGCCCGGAGCCGGTGGCGGTCGCGGTCCGCCCGCCGGGTCCCTTCGTCCAGGAACGCTTCGTGGGATTCGACCGCCGCCCACAGCTCGTCGATGCCGAACGGTTGACTCGCCGACGCCGAGACGACCTTGGGCCGCCAGCCGTGGCGCGGGGCGCCGAGCGCCACGAGCTCCACCAGATCGCGTCGCGCCTGCTCGGCGCCGTCCAGATCGGATTTGTTGACGCAGAAGACGTCGGCGATCTCGAACAACCCCGCCTTGAGCGTCTGGACCTCGTCGCCGAGGTGGGGAATCAGCACGACGATGCTCGTCGACGCGATCTCCCGGATCTCCACGTCGACCTGCCCGCTGCCGACAGTTTCGACGAGCACGACGTCGAAGCCGGCCGCGTCCAACAACCGGACGACGTCCCGAGTCGTCGGCGCGAGCCCGCCCGATTGACCGCGGCTCGCCATCGAGCGAATGAAGACGCCCGTGTCGGCGTCCTCCCGCTCGATCCGGATCCGGTCGCCGAGCACGGAGCCGCCCGAGAACGGACTCGACGGATCGACCGCGACCACGGCGACGGAGCGGCCCTGGGACCGGAGGTGACCGATCAACCGATTCACGAGGGACGACTTCCCGACCCCGAGGGGGCCGGTGAGCCCCACGACCCGGGCTCGCCCGGTGAACGAATACAGTTCGCGAAGCGCCCGGTCCGCGGCCGGATCCCGACGCTCCACGAGCGAGATCAGCCGCGCGAGCGCGCGTCGATCTCCCCGGCGCACGGCTCGCGCCAGGGGCGCGCGCGGTTCCCGGCCGTTCATGAGGAGCGGCCGGCGATCGACCGAACGCTCTCGACGATCGTTTCGAGCGAAGTGCCCGGACCGAAGACGGCCCGAACGCCGAGCCGCTTCAGTCGACGGGCGTCCTCGTCCGGGATGATCCCCCCGGCAAAGACCGGGATGCGGGAGGCGTGCTCGGCGCGAAGACCCTTCAGGACCCGGGGAATCAGCTCCATGTGCGCCCCCGATAGGATCGAGAGGCCGACCAGGTCGACGTCCTCTTCGATGGCGGCCCGGACGATCTCAGCGGGCGTCTGCCGCAATCCGGCGTAGATCACCTCCATCCCCGCGTCCCGGAGCGCTCGCGCGACTACCTTCGCTCCGCGATCGTGGCCGTCGAGCCCGGGCTTGGCGATCAGGACGCGGATCGGCGCGGATTTCGACGCCTTCGGCATCTCCTCACCCCGTGCGGAGTCGCGCGGCTCCTAAAGAGTTTCGGGGAACCGTATCCCCCCGACACGGAACGCGCGCCCGGCGACCGGCCGGACGAGGGCGGCCCCCCGCCGGTCGATCGGCCGCGGCGGAGATCGCGAGCGGATCTCGCCGCCCCGGAGGATCACATGAGTCCGCCGATCAGCCAGAATACCACGTTGCCCACGAGAAGGCCGAGCACAACTCCGCCGGCCAAGAACGCGACCAAAGGCAGTTCCCAGCTCCGCCAGTCCCGGAGGAGTGCGGAACGTTCTTCGGGCGGGAGCCGATGGAGCGGCGCGACGGGTCGCGCGTCGCCGATCGACGCAGGCGACGCGGACCCCGCCATGGCGACGCCGCGGAACTCTTGGATTTCAGCCGTCGTCGCCGTCAACGCGCCCACGGCCCGGCGATAGATTCCCGGCGGCGCCAACGCGGCAGCTTCGCCCCGAAGGCGGGCGAAAGCGAGGAGTGCCAGCGAAGCGACCGCGGCCATCAGCGCGCCGTCGATCAGCACCGTGAGGGCAAACGGCGTCACGACCACGGCGGCCGCGCTCAAGGAAGGCCCCCCGAAGACCGGCGCGGGAGTCAACGGGATCGCGATGGCGAGGGCCATCAGCGCCTTGGCATCCGCGCCTCCTTGAAGCACCCCCGTCTCGTAGAGCAGCCTCGCTCCGACGATCATCCCGAGCGTGGCCGGTATCTCCGGGGGCACGGGGCCCGCGCCGGGAGTGACCCACCGGTACGCCACGAAGGCTCCGACCGCCGCGAAGGCGATGGTGTCGACCGTCGTGGAGAACGGCGCGTCGGCCCGCAGGGCATCGGGCCAAGGCACCACCTCCTCGAGCGCGAGCAAGACGAGCCCGATCCACAGAGCGGTCGTCGCGGGGGACCATTGCGGATGAGTGAGCAGGATCGATACCGCTCCGAGGAGGATGAGCGCGATCCACCATCCTTCGTGGACGGTCCGGCGCTGGAGATCGCTGGCGGCCGCTCCGGCGAAGATCGCCAGCGTACCCGCGATCGCCGCGACCTCCCACACCTCCATCTTCCACGGCCTCTTCGGTCCGATCCGTACCGGAGCCGGCCCCGGCGAGATAAACCGAACGTCCCAACGGAAGGGCGAGCGGCGGTTCCGCGGCCGAGCGGGCTCTGGGTTCGGTCGTCGCCGCCCGGCCCGGCGACCGCCGCGTCGCCCCCGGTTAGGGCTAAATAGATTCGGGGAAGGCGAAGGGCGGCGAGCGCGCCGGCACCGATGGTCGAGTACAAGCTCGTGATCTCCGATGGACCCCTAGCGCTCGCCCGCACGCTGGGCGATCCCCAAGCGGCCGGATTCCTCGGCCGACGGATCGGCGAGAGCATTGGCGGCGAGCTCCTCGGGGCCGAAGGGTACACGTTCCGAATCACGGGGGGCAGCGACCGCAGCGGCTTTCCCCTGCGCCCCGACCTTCCGGGGGCCCGTCAACTCCGCCTATACGTCGGAAAAGGGTTCGGCTTTCATCCGACGCGGCGAGGGATGCGCCGGCGCAAGACGTTCCGAGGGAACACGATCAGCGAGGAGACCGTGCAGATCAACCTCGTGGTCGCCAAGAAGGGCGCAAAACCGCTCGCGGAGCTGTTCGGCGCCGCATGAAGGTCCCCCGGCAACCAGAAGTCAACATCGGGCTCGTCGGGCACGTCGACCACGGCAAGACGACGCTCACCCAAGCGCTCACCGGTGAGTGGACCGACCGCCACTCGGAGGAGCTCAAGCGCGGCATCTCCATCAAGCTCGGCTACGCCGACGCCGCGTTCTACCGGTGCCCGAACTGTCCATCGCCCACGGGCTACTCGGTCTCCCCGACCTGCCCGAATTGCGGCGGCGAGGCGAAGTTCCTGCGGGCCGTGTCGTTCGTGGACGCCCCCGGGCATGAGACGCTGATGGCGACGATGCTGAGCGGCGCGGCGATCATGGACGGCGCGCTATTGCTCGTCGCGGCCAACGAACCGTGCCCGCAACCCCAGACGCGCGAGCACCTGTACGCGCTCGACATCATCGGCGTCCGCCGGGTGATCGTGGTCCAGAACAAGATCGACCTCATCTCCCCCGAGGCCGCGCGAGAGAATTACGCCCAGATCCAGGCATTCCTCCGCGGATCGCCGATCGATTCCGCGCCGGTCATCCCGGTCAGCGCGAACCACCGGGTCGGCCTCGATGCCTTGATCGCCGCGATCGAAGAGCGGATCCCGACGCCGGCGCGCGATCGATCGCAGCCTCCGCTCCTGTACGTGGCCCGGTCGTTCGACGTGAACCGCCCGGGGACGCCGCCGAGCGAGCTTCGTGGCGGCGTGCTGGGCGGCTCGCTTCTCCAAGGGCGTCTCAAGGTCGGGGACGAGATCGACATCCGCCCGGGTCTCCCCGCGCTCGGGGGGTCGAAGGCGGAATCGCTGACCGCTCGGATCGAACGGCTGGTGAGCGGCGGCCAAGAGTGGGAGAGCCTCGAACCGGGAGGGCTGGCGGCGGTCGGGACGTCGCTCGACCCGGCGCTCACCAAGGCCGACGGCCTCACGGGCCGGCTGGTCGGGGTCAGCGGATCGCTGCCGCCGGTGGCGCAGCGTCTCCGCCTGAAGGTGACCCTTCTCGACCGGGTGCTCGGGGCGAACCGAGAAATCAAGATCGAGAAGATCCGAACGAGCGAGACGCTTGCGATCACCGTCGGAACTACGAGCACGCCGGGTAAGGTCACGAGCGCGCGCGGCGACGAAGTCGAGATCCAGCTCGGCCGGCCGGTGACGGTCTTTCCGAAGAGCCGGGTCGCCGTTTCGCGCCGGCTGAACGCCTGGCGCCTGATCGGCTACGGGATCGTCGAGAGTGCGGCGAAATGAGAGCCGAGCTGCTCGAGATCTTGCGGTGTCCCGTCTGCCGGTCGTCCCTCGAGCTCGAACGCCGCGACTCCGCCGGTCCCGAGGTCGTCGACGGGACGCTCACGTGCGAACGGTGCGGGGCGACCTACCCGATCTCGGACGGGATCCCCGACCTGATGCCGCCCGACGAACGCGACTGACGGCCTCGCGAACCGGTCAGCCTCCGACGAGGTAGATCGCGAAGATCCCGAGGAACAAGAGCGCGGCGATCACGATCGAGGGATAGAACCACCGGATCGTCCGCCGCGAGCGGCTCTCGACGGAGCTGCCGACGGTCACGATCGGGATCGCGAAGGCGAACCAGTATCCGCTGAGGATCGTCCGGTAGAGCGCCCACGACGTGACGTTCCCGTTCGGGTCGTAGGCGACCAGGCCGATGACGAGCGCCACCCCGAAGAGGAGAAACCCGAGGTCGACCCCCACGGCATCGAGGTACCCTTCCAACCCCCGGCGACGGCCCGCGTGCGTCGCCCAGAGGTACCAGAGCATGACGATGAACAGGCCGAGGATCGCGGCGAGCAGGTAGAACGACGGCGTGGCGAGAGTGAGGCTGTACGATCCGGCGCCCGGAGGTGGAGGAGTCACGGTAGGAGGTCAGGAGAGGCGCAAGGCCGCGCGAGCGGGTCCTCCGTCGCCGGCCCGGATCCGGAGGGGGAGGCAGACGAGCTCTTGGGGGCCGGTCGGCGCCTCCGCGAGGAGGAGACCTTCGAGGATGGCGACCCCGCTCGACAGCAGGCGGTGATGGACCGGGAACTGGCCGTCCGGGTCGCGCTCGATCGAGAGCGCATCGATCCCGACGAGACGGACGCCCCGGCTCACGAGCATCGCCGCGGCCGGGTCGCCGAGCGCGACGTAGTCGCCGAAGAATTCGAGAGCGCGGGCCCACCGAGCGCTGTTCGCGGTCCGGAACAGCACCCGCTCGGTCCCGGCTGGGAGGGTCGCGAGGTGCGCCGGCTCGATCCTCGTCACGCTCGACGGTACGTCGACCACCTGCGCCATCCCGTTCAACCGCTCCAGAGGGACGGCGTCGATCCCGACGCCCCCCTTCACGAAGTGCACCGGAGGGTCGACATGGGTCCCGGCGTGAGAACCCATCGTCAGGCGAGAAACGTTGTACGCATCCCCCCGATCGAGGGAGTGAGTGCGCTCCGTGGAGAACAGCGGATCCCCCGGAAAGGCCGGCATCCCCGGCCCCAACGGCATCGAAATGTCGATCAGCCGCATCGGCGTCCTCATCGGAGCACGTCGGCTCTGCACGTTAAAGCGTTCGTTCCACGGGGCCGGTGGATCTTCGCGGCGGGCGCCGCGGACCCGTCCCCGACGGTGCCGCCGTCCGGGTGGCCTGTCGAGCCATAGGGTTAAGGCCGATGGGCCGGACGACGAATCGGATGGTGCCCGAACCCGAGCACGGACCGCCGCCCCACCACCACCGGCCGGTCCATCACCCTCCGACCGAGCGGCTGCCGCCCCACCGGCCGCCCCCGCCGCATCGGCCGATCCGCCGGTGGGATGAGCCGGCGCACGGTCGGCCTCCGGGTCGCTTCCGCGGTTGGTTCGGCGCGCGGCGCTCGAAGCGCCCGGTCTTCTTCCGGGCTCGGGATTCGATCTTCTTCGAGCCGCTCGTCGCGCTCGCGATCGTGGTAGTGCTGATCGTCGGGTCGTACGCCTACGCGCAAAATTGGCCGCCCGTCTATGTCGTCGACTCGAACAGCATGCAGCACGGGCCGAACGATGTGCTCGGGTTGCTCAACACCGGCGACATCATCTTCGTCCAGAAGACCCCCACGACGTCGATCACGACCTACGTCGATGCCTTGCATTCCGGGTCCGCCGCGGCCGGTCTCTCGACGTACGGAGAGCTCGGGGACGTCATCGTCTACGAACCGTACGGCAATGCCCAAGCCACCCCGATCATCCACCGCGCGATCCTCTACCTCGTGTACGACTCGGCGAGCGGATCATTCTCGGCTCCGTCCCTCGCAGGGCTCCCCTGCGGCACGGCTGACCACGCCGTCTACAGCTACGGCCCGCCGTCCGCACCGAACGCCTGCCAGTACGCGGGACTGACCCAGACGTTGAACCTCTACCATATCGGATGGAAGAGCGTGAACCTCTCGATCGATCTTTCGAGCCCCGGTCTCGGGCGGGCGTCGGGCTTCCTGACGATGGGCGACGACAACTGCGCGAACACCCCGAACCTGAAGTGCGACAGCTGTCCCCCCACCGATTGCATCGGCAACCCTGACCAACAGGCCGGGTTGAGCCCGCTGGTCGAGCCCGGGTGGGTGATTGGGGTCGCCCGCGGGATGATCCCCTGGCTGGGCGCGCTGAAGCTGCTCCTATCGGGCACCAGCGCGGAAGTCCCGGTTCAGTCGTGGGAGTATCTCGGTCTGACGATCATAGGGATCGTCGGGGCCGGGGCCGCGATCCATCTGGCGGTCGGTCAGTGGCGCCGACGGAGCCCCGCGAACCGACGGGTTCGCGAGCCGGCGGCCGACGGCGGCGAGGAGGAGGCTTCGGTTTCGCGCGGCGCGCGTCGCTCCTCCCGGCCGGAGCCGGACGATGAGGACGACGAGGCGCTCGAAGTGGCTGGGGAAGAGCGAACCCGCGATCCCGACGGGGAGCAAGACCGCGAAACGGGGAGCGATCGGGTGAGCGCGGATGCGACGGAACGGAGACGAGGCCGCGCACCGCCGGTCCGGGGGACGAAGGCGGCGCCGCTCGGGGGCCGGCGGGGACGCCCGGTACCGAAGGTCCGCCGTTCCCACGCACGAAGCGACGACCGCTGATCGAGCCCGAACGGCCGTTGCGACGCGCTCCCGGGCAAACCTTTAGAGGGGGGCCGAGTCCCCAGTGCGCCGACGGAACGGGACGGAACGGTGTATTTGATCGGAGGCTCGGCGTCGACCGCCCTCGCCGAACGGATCTCCCGCGAGCTCGAGAACGCCCCTTTCGGACTTCCGTTCCAGAAGCGATTCCCGGACGGCGAGATGTACGTGCGGATCGGCGATTCCCTCGCCGGCGCGGATGCGGTCATCGTGCAGTCGACGCGAACGGACGCCGACCTGGTCGAGCTCCTCCTCCTCAAGGACGCGGCCCGGGAAGCCGGGGCCCGGCGGGTCTTCACGGTGGTCCCCTACTTCGCGTACGCGCGACAGGATCGGCGGTTCTACCCCGGCGAGCCCGTCAGCGCACGGGCGGTCGCGAACGTGGTAGAGCTCGGCAGCGATGCGGTGGTCACGGTCGAGCTCCACTCGCCGCTCACGCTCGGGGCGTTCTCGAAGCCGATCTACGAAGTGAGCGGGATCCCCGCGCTCGCGCGGCTGCTCGCCCAGCGTCAAGTCGACCTGATCGTCTCTCCGGACAAGGGCGGGGTCGCCCGCGTGGAGCGAATGGCGAAGCTCCTCGACAAGCCGTGGATCCAACTGGCGAAGCACCGGATCGACAGCGATCACGTCGAACTCTCGCTCGGGGCGGCCGACCGGGAAAAGGTCCGAGGGGCCCGTGTCGCGATCGTGGACGACGTCATCTCCACGGGAGGAACGATCGTTGAATCCGCGAAGCTGCTCGCTCGATGCGGAGCGGCGTCGGTCGCCGCCGCCTGCGTCCACGGCTTGTTCCTTCGCGACGCGTTCGAGCGGATCAAGGCCGTGACGGACGGTATCTACTCCACGGACACGCTCGTCAACCCGGCCGAGAAGGCGTCCGTCGCTCCGGACATCGCCCAGATCCTCCGGCAACATGCCGCTGGCCCCTGACCCGAGGGCTCCGACGGACCGCGGCGAGACCGGCGCCGTTTGCCCCGCGTCCGACGTCCCCGAATACCGGCTGCTCGAGCTGGTCCACGCCGTGCACAAGGCGCTGGCCCAGCGCGAGGAAGCCCCCGGCGGTGCCTGGACGGAGGAGACGGTGGCGAGCCTGCGCCGAGGGACCGTCCTCGGGCGCGCGATACCGAAGGAGCCGGGGGGTCTTGCGTTCGCCTCCGAGGACGGCGCGTTGGCCTTCGGCCATCTGCACGTCGAGCCCGGGCCCGAGGCGGGCCGGCGCGGAGCGTTGCTCTTGGCCGCCCTCCTCGGAGCGGCCGCGCCGGCCGTGCGCCAGATGAGCGTCGGCTGTACGGGGCTCTCGCCCGAGGAGGAAGCGACGCTTCCGCAACTCCTCCCCTCGGCCCTTTCGGTATCGGCGTTCGAACGGCTCCACCTGGTCCGAGCGCTCCGGCCCGGCGAGCCACCTCCTTCACCCTCGTGGCCCCCGACGGTCACGCCTCGACGAATTGCCGAAGTCCCACTCGAGACCGTCGTCGCGCTCGACGTCCGGGCCTTCCAAGGCAGTGTCGACGAACGACTCCTTGGGCCGGACCCGGAGCGCCATCGAAGAATCCTGACCGAGGTCGTCCGGGGCAGGCTGGGCCGATTTCTCCCCGAAGCGTCGTGGGCCTTAGCCGATACGGCTTCCGGTCAACTGGTCGGAGCGAGCCTCTCGACCGAGCTGTCGCCTCGACGAACGCTTCTCGTGGACTTCATGATCGACCCCGCATTCCGGGGGAGGGGATTAGGGGGAAACCTGCTGGACTCGACGCTGCGCTCGCTCCACGCCCTAGGCTACGAGGCGGTGACCCTCTGGGTCAGTGCGGAGAACACTCCGGCGCGTCGTCTGTACGCGCGGCACGGATTCGCTCCGTTCGAATCGTCGAGGATCTTCCTGTGGGAGAGGCGTTCCGGCTCGGCGTAGCCGGTGGGAACGCACCGGTCGAAGAGGACCGACCCCGTTATTCGGTGCGCGGGTCGGAGTCGAGCTCTGAAGAGGCGAACCCGATTGGCAGGGCGGCCCCGGCCGCATTCACCCGCGGGGAAGTGCGCCCCGGTGGCGTTTCGTAAGCCAGGGCAACCGTTCCACTGGGTTTTAATAGCCGGACGAGGGTGGGGGTCCCGGCACGCTGTGAGTTCGAACTGGAATCCGCCTCCCGGGCCAGCTCCCAACGTCGGCGCGCCGCCGATGCCTCCTTCGGCGTCGTACCCGCCGGGGGCCCCTTCGGGATACAACGTCCCGCCGGGGTACTATCCGCCCGCCCGACCGCCCCGGCGCCCTCTTCACCGCCGCCGGCTGGCAGCGAGCGTCGTTCTGCTGTTGGCGGTGATCTTGGCGGCGGTCTCCCTCGGACTCGGCTGGTATCAGATCAGCTCTTCGGGCGGGGGCGCGTCGTCCACCACTTCCCTCTACCCGGGCAGCACCTTATCCACCGTCAATTGCCCGGCGGGCGCCCAATGCACGACAACAACGACTCAGTACAACAGCCTGCCTCAGTCGGGAGCCCTGACGACCCTCTATAGCGGGGTCTACTACCTCGTTTTGGGCGCCTTGATTCTCGGTCTGGTCGGGGTCATCTTTGGAATCATGGGCGCCCTCGGGTTTACGTTTGGCCGCATCCAGCTGACCCTCACTATTCTGCTCGCGCTGATCGCGGTAATCCTCGTCCTCGTCGCCCCGATCTGGGTCTTGGCCGGGAGCTCATCGGCCCTGCTCGGACCCGTCTGCGGCGGAACAACCCCGACCACGCCGTCGCCGTGCACCTCGTTCTTCGGTTCCTCGAGCGCGGGAGGAACGACGGCGAACTGGGGCCCCGGCGTCGGCTGGTACCTCGCCTTCGTCACCTTCGTCTTCTTCCTCGTGGCGCTCGTCCTGGTCGCCCGGACGCGACGCGAGCCGTTCGGCGCCGCGGAGACCCAGCCCGGGTATGCGGCCCCCCAAGCAGGATCGCCGTACGGTTACGCTCCACCGACCATGCCGCCGCCGTACATGTCGCCGCCTCCTTGGGGCGGGGGTCCCGGACCAGTTGCTCCGCCCCCGGCCGGTCCGGCCCCGTCGCAAGCGCCCCAGTCGGGGCGGCCGAGCCCACCCCCAACTCCTCCGTCGGCTTCGCCCTCTCCACCTCCCGCGGCTTCCCCTCCATCGGGCGGGCCACCGGTTTTCTGCGGAATGTGCGGGGCGCCGAACCCGCCGTACTCGGCCACGTGCCACCGGTGCCACGCTCCCCTCAGCTGACCCACCGCCGGGCACCGCTTCGTCCCTTCCCCGGCCCCGGGTAGAATCGGGATCCGTCCGGACGAAAGCCGTTCGGCGGCCGCTGACCAGCGGGATCTCTCTCGGGGGGCTCCGAGCGACAACCCCTTACGCTCGGACGGTACCCGAAGAGCGTGACCGACCGCAGCCGCCGTCCGTTCATCGTGGGAACGGGGATTGCCGGGCTCTACGTCGCTCTGCGGGTCCGTGAGCTCGGCCTCAAGCCGGTCTTGCTCACCAAGGCCCGGCTCGAAGAATCGAACACGCGGTACGCCCAAGGGGGGATTGCGGCCGCGATCGGCGCGGACGACTCTCCCCGACTGCACCTCGAGGATACGCTCCGAGCGGGAGGGGATCTCGTCGACCGGACGGCGGCGAAGATCTTGACGGAGGAGGCACCGCTTCGGATCGCCGACCTGGTCCGCTACGGGGTCCCGTTCGACACGATCGAAGGGCAGATTCAACTCGGACGGGAGGCGGCGCACAGCCGCTCGAGGATCCTGCACGCGGGAGGCGACGCGACCGGCCTCTCGATCGAAGAGACGATCCGCCAGCGCGTGCTCGACCTCGGCGTCGAGGTTCGCGAGCGGTGCGTGCTGCGCGCGCTGCGACCCTTGGCGGCCGGCGTGATCGAGGCGACCGTGTCGAACGCCGAGGGCGGCGAAACGGAGACCTTGGACGCCGCACCGGTCGTGCTCGCATCCGGCGGGGCCGGCAGCCTCTTCCGGCAGAGCTCGAACCCCCCGGTCGCGACGGGCGACGGGATGGCGATCGCCTTCCGGGCCGGCGCGCTGCTCACGGACATGGAGTTCGTCCAGTTCCATCCGACGACGTTCTGCCGGGAGGGGGCGCCGCGGTTTCTGATCACGGAGGCGTTGCGGGGAGAGGGGGCCGTCCTTCTCAACGAAGCCGGGGAGCGGTTCATGCCCGACGTGCACCCGGACGCCGAGCTCGCTCCCCGGGACGTCGTCGCGCGCGCGATCGTCGCCGAGATCGAGCGGAGCGGCGCTCCGTGCGTGTACCTCGACGCGACGCGGGTGCCGCGCGACCGACTGTATGCGAGGTTTCCGTCCGTCTCCCGGTTCCTCGCTGCGTTCGGACTCGACCTCGCCCGGGATCGGATCCCGGTCGCTCCGGCGGCGCACTATACTGTCGGAGGGGTGGCGACAGATCACGAGGCGAGAACCTCGATCCCTGGGCTGTACGCCGTCGGAGAGGTCGCCTGCACGGGGGTCCACGGCGCGAACCGGCTCGGCAGCAACTCCCTGCTCGAGGGCCTCGTTTTCGGAGAGCATGCGGCCCGGCAGCTCGTCCATCCGGCGCCGGGAGGTCCCGCGATGCCCGCCCGCCGGCTCGTGCTCGCTTGGCCCCCGGGGAGCGGTTGGGCCGGGAGCGACGACGATCTCCAGGCGATCAAAGACGGCCTCTGGGAGTTCGTCGGGATCGTCCGGTCAGCCGCCGGTCTCCAAGAAGCGATTGGGCTGCTCGAGCGAATCGGCCGGCGATCCGAGCCGTCGGACCCCTCCAAGCCGCCGTCGGACGTCGCGAACGCCGCTCTCACCGGCTGGCTGATCGCCGAAGCGGCGCTCGCTCGCACCGAGAGCCGAGGCGCTCATTTCCGTCAAGATTGGCCCCGGCCTCGGGCCGTTTGGAACCGGCATCTCGGCCTCCTCGCGGCGGCGGCCGTGCGTCGCGACCGGACCAAGGGCCGTCGACGCTCGCGACCAGCGGCCCCGAAGCCTCGCCGGTGAACCGGCGAAGTCGGCCCGCGGCCGAATCGGTCGTCCGCGGCGGCGGTCCGGTCTCGGGTCCGTCCCGGGCCGTGGGCGCAAGGATAAAGGAGACCCGGCCGTCCCGCCGACCGTGGAATTCACCCTGCCGGCCGAGGTACGGGATCTCGCCGAGGCCGCCCGCAAGTTCGTCCGAAAGCATCTCGAGCCGGTCGCCGACCGGATGGACCGGGACGATCGATTCCCCCTGGAGCTGTTTCGCCGGTTCGGCGAAGACGGGTTCCTAGGCGTCACGGTCCCCGAAGAGTTCGGGGGCCTCGGATTGGACTACTTCGCGCAGGCGGCGATCCTGGAAGAGGTTGCCCGGGTCAGCCCCGCGTTCGCCCTCAGCGTGGGCGCGCACTCCAATCTCTGCCTCGATAACCTGATGCGCAACGGCTCGGACGAGCAACGTCGCCGGTTCGGGCCCGCCCTCGCCCGGGGGGAGAAGATCGGGGCGCTCGCGCTCACCGAACCGGGAGCCGGAAGCGATGCGATGTCGCTGCGGACTCGAGCGGAGCGCCACGGACCGCACTACCGGCTGCACGGCTCGAAGCAGTTCATCACGAACGGTCCGATCGCGGACGTCCTGATCGTCTACGCCAAGACGGACCCCGCGAAAGGCGCCCACGGCATCAGCGCCTTCCTCGTCGAGCGGGGCACCCCCGGCTTGACCGTCGCGCGCCAGCTCGACAAGATGGGGATGCGAGGGTCGCCGACCGGTGAGCTCGCGTTCGAGAACGTCGAGGTCCCGGTCGAGCAACGGCTCGGCGAGGAGAACGACGGCGCCCGGATCGTCATGAGCGGGTTGAACATCGAACGCGCTGTCCTGGCGGCGATTCCTCTCGGGATCATGGCGACCTGCCTTGACCGTTCGGTCGCGTACGCCCGCGAGCGTCAGCAGTTCGGCCGGCCGATCGGGCAGTTCGAGCTGATCCAAGAGAAGTTGGCGGAGATGTACACGGCCCTCGAAGCGTCGCGCGGCCTCGTGTACCGGTCGCTCGCCGCTGTCAAGAACGACAGTCGCCGGTTGGGCCCGAGCGCGGCCGCCCTGACGTTCGCCAGCGAAGCGTCGACCCGGGTCGCCTTGGAAGCGATCCAGCTCCACGGAGGCTACGGCTATATGCGCGACCTTCCCCTCGAACGGCTCGCCCGGGACGCGAAGCTGCTCGAAATCGGAGCCGGAACGAGCGAGATCCGACGGCTGATCGTCGCCCGGGAGCTCCTCCGCGCCGACTTCCACTCGGGCGGGTAGCCCACGACCGCGGTCGTACGATACCCGGGAGCCCCACGTCGAGTCGTCTTTCTCGGACGGGCGCACCGGTTCCTCGCCCGCGTCCGCTGGACTTCGGGAACCGCGGAGCAATGGGCTCACTAGGCGCACCCCGGTCGACTCACCGAGCTTCTCGTCCCCGCCACGACTCGCGGTTGGATCGTCCCGGTGCCTCGAGGGACCCGCAAGACTCGATGGCAGCTGGTCGCGGTTGAGACGGGCCGGTCGTTGGTGGGGGTCGACAGCTGGGTCGCGAACCGACTGGTCGAGGCCCTTCTCCGCGAATCCCCCCCGTTTGGCTTGCCGGCCGGTCGATGGCGTCGCGAGGTCCGTTACCGCGATGTCCGGTTCGATTTCGGCCGAGTCGGACCCGATTCGCGCGGTCCGACCGCCCTGGTCGAAGTGAAGAGTGGCAACTTGGCCGAGGGGACGACGGCGCTATTTCCGGATGCCCCGACCTCCCGGGGAGCGCATCATCTCGAGCGGATGGCTCAGGCCGCTCGGCGCGGCCTCCGAGCGATGCTGATCGTCGTCGTGCTTCGTTCGGACGTCCGCACCTGGCAGCCGAATGCTGCCGCGGACCCGGTGTTCGCCGAACGGCTCCGAGAGGCGCAGCGGGCGGGCGTCGAGATCCGGGCCGTCTCCACCGCGGTACGACCCGGTGCGATCAGCTGGGGGACGGCGCTTCCCATCAACCGAACCGTCGATCGGGTCGAACGGTTTAGTAGCCGACCGAACTCTCGATCGCCGTGACTTGGATCGACCCGAGCCATCCCCGCTTCGAGAGCCTTCGGGTGCGGGCTCGGCTCGCCGCAGCCGCCCGGGCGGGCGTCGTCGTTCCCGAAGGATTGATCGCGCACGGTCGGGGCGAGGCGTTCGATTACTTCCTCGGCGAGCAGACGACGCCGAGCGCGGCGCGAGCGATCCGGGCCGCCGCCGCGTGGCTTCGCCGGGCCCGGTCCCCGGTCCTCAGCGTGAACGGCAACGTCGCGGCGCTGGCCGCGCCGGAAATCGCCGCGCTCTCGCGCGCCTTGCCCACGCTCAAGGTCGAGGTGAACCTGTTCCACCGCACTCCGCGCCGCGCCGCGGCGATCGCGCGTCGGCTACGCCGGGCGGGGGTTCGACGGGTCCTCGGGGTCCGGCCGACGGCCCGGATCCGCGGGCTGCCGTCGGATCGGGCTTGGGTCGATGCGGACGGCATCGCGCAGGCGGACGTCTGCTTGATCCCCCTCGAGGATGGCGACCGGGCCGAGGCGCTCCGACGGCGGGGGTGCCGGGTGATCTCGATCGACCTGAACCCGCTCTCCCGGACGAGTCGGGTCGCCGACCTGCCGATCGTGGACGAGCTTTCGCGAGCGCTCCGAGCCCTGAGAAAGGAGCTCGAGCGGGAACGCTCCACACCCCGCGCCGCACCCGCTCCGTCCGCCGAGTGGCTCCTCGCGGAAGCGATCGCGGCGATGCGGCGTCGGCTCGCTACGGCGGCGACCAGGGGACGGTCGCGGCGGCGTCGATCAGCGGCCCCAGCTTCGCGGCGACGCGACTGAGGAACTCGGCATCGCTCTCATCGAACGCTCCGACCTCGTTGCCGTCGACATCGATCTCGCCGATCGACGCTTCGTCCCGCCGGATCGGAACCACGATCTCGGCGCGGGTTTCGAGAAAGCAGGCGAGGTACTCCGGTGCGTCCCGCACGTCCCGCACGATCACCGGGGCGTTCTCCCGGACCGCCCGTCCGCAGACCCCCCGGTCGATCGGGATCACGGTGTGCTCCGTCGGTCGTTCCCCATCCCACGCTTCGAGCCGCAGCTCTTCGCCGTCCTTCCGGTAGATACCGACCCAGCGGTACGACGGGAATTCCGACCGCAGGAACCGGCAGACCTCGGTGAGGGCGGCCCGGCCGTGGAGCCGGGCAATGATCGCATCGAGGTGCAACAGGGACGGAGCGACCTGCCGGGGACGGACGGTCAATGGCGGTCGGACCTCGGGCCGGACGAGGCGGCGCCGAGGGGGAGAATCTCCGTCGGGGCGGGCGGTCCGCCGCCGACGTTTGAACTCCCGAGGCGTATTCCGCCACGAGCTTTCCAGACTCGCGCCGTACCAGACTGAGCCACCTCGGCACGCCCTCGCCTTTAGGGGAGCCTGCCCCCGATAAGCTTAGCGGCCGATGGCGCCGCGTCGCGGGTCGGGAACGAGCGGCCGATCGCACGACGGGCAAACCGCCGGCCCCTCCGACCGCTCGACGGCCTCCCCGCACGCGGGACAAGAGAGCGGCCCGGATCCCAACGGCTGATAGCAGTCAAAGCAGGCGCCGCGGCGACGGTCGTTCGGGAGCACGGCGATCTCCTTGCCGCAGAAGACGCACGGGGAAAACCGGTCGTCCGCCGGCAGAGACCCCCGAACGTCGACCGCGCTCCACATCGACGCGGGACCACCCGCACCGCCCTACATAACCGTTCGGTCGGCGGCTTCGCTACGGCTCCCGCCAGCGGGCGCGGACCGCCGACAAGGCGAGCAGTCCGCCCGTGAACCCGAAGAGCGCGAGCCACGCGAACAATTGGGTCGTCGCATCGAGCGGGGCCAGGCCGACCGCGCTCTGGACGAGCTCCGCCGCGTACGTGGTCGGCGAGAATCGGGCGACGACCTGGGCCCACCCCGGCAAGGCGGCGAGGGGGTAGTAGACCGGCGGGAGCACGCTCAATCCGAGGGAGATGAGCGGGCTGAACATGAACGTCTCGCGCACGTCCTCGAAGTACGTCGCGAGCGTGAATCCGAGCGTCGAGGCGAACGCCCAGACGAGCACGAGCGCCCCGAACAGCACCACGGCCGAGGCCGGATTCGCCCAGCCCATCGTCACCCAGAGCCCGAGGAAGACCGCCATGCCGGGAAGCGAGTAGACGAACTCCGAGAGGGCCATCCCGATGAGGTAGACCGGGGCCGTGACCGGCGAGGCGACGATGACGTCCTGGAACTTCAGATCGTGCCGATAGTGCGTGAGGTCGCTCTGGAGGCCCGTGCCGACGCTGAGCATCGTCAGGATCATCCCGCCCGCGACGCCGTAGTTCAACAGCCGACCTTGCGAGGCAATGGTGATGAAGAACAGGAACGACAGGGGCGAGGCGAGGAGGTTCACCAGGTAGAGCGGCTGGGCCCGGATCGGCACGAGGCCGTTGAGCTGGATCAGGGTGAGGACGCTCCGCCAGCGAGGGGACGTCGTCATGGGCGCTCCCCGTCGTCCGGTGCGTTCTCTTCCGCGTCGATCGGCCGCCCGACGACCTCGAGGAAGATATCCTCGAGGTCCGCGGGACCGAGGGCGACCTGAACTCCGCGCTCGAGCGCGAGCCGGGCGAGCTCGCGCGCGGCGGGCTCTTGGGCGAACACCAGGAACCCGTCCTCGACTGACGAGACCCGGCCGAACGAGTCGAGCTCTTCCCGGGCGAAGCCGCCGCGAAGCGTCACCCGAAACGGATAGGCGACCCGACGGCGCAGTTCCGCCGGTGTTCCCTCGAGGATGACCCGGCCCTTCTCGATGAGCGCGAGCCGGTCCGACAGGCTCTCCGCTTCGTCGAGGTAGTGCGTCGTCAACAGGATCGTCCGGGCCTCGCGGCGGACCCGTCGTAGGGCGGCCCATACCTCTCGGCGCGCGAGCGGGTCGAGGCCGGTCGTCGGCTCATCGAGGAACAAAAGCTCGGCATCCGTCGCGAGGATCATGGCGACCATCACCCGACGCCGCTGGCCACCGGACAGCCGACTGATCGACCGATGGCGCACGTCCGCGAGGGAGAGCTCCTCGAGCACCTCGGTGGTGCGGCGACGGGATTCGCGTCGGTCGAACCCCCGCAGTTGGAGATTGAATCGGGCCGCTTGCTCGACGGTCAAGAAGTACAGCGGTCGGGATTCCTGGGGAACGCAGGCGATCCGGGGCCGCACCCGTTCCGGAGTGCGCACCGCGTCGGTGCCGAGCACTTCGAGCGTGCCCGACGTCGGCTTCAGCTGCGTCGCCGCGATCCGCACGAACGTCGTCTTGCCGGCGCCGTTGCGCCCGATCAGCCCGTAGACCCCGCCCGACGGGACCTCGAGATCGAGTGAGTCGATCGCCGCAACGCCCGGCGGAGCACGCGGATAGACCCGCCGGAGCTGGCGGGCGACGATCGCCGCCGTTGGCATCGGGACCGGCCGCCGGGCTAGCTCAACACCTCGCGCGCCCGACCCGCCCGGAGCGCGCGCTTGAGCTCGAGGGCGATCCGGCGGCCCATCGAAAGATCGGGGGCCACGAGGTCGGAGTATGGGCTCCCCCGGATGAACAGCGTGGTCCCGGCGACGATCCGGGTGGAGATCTCGAAGACCTTGAACTCGAGCTCTTCGGTCATGATCCCTTCGACGCAGAACGGGCCGACCATTCCCCCGAACAGCTCGATCGACCGCTCGATGATCCGGGCGCCGATGTCGAAGACCTGGGGCAGCAACGACTCCCGCAAGATGACCGGCACGTTCCCGGTGACGACGAACGTCGGGCGGAGACCGGAGCGGCGCAGTTCCTCGGCCGAGCCGAGCTTGTAGAGCTCATCGATGTTCGCTTCGTCCCGGCGATCCATGCCGAGCAGTTCGAGCGAGCCCGTCGCGACGCGGAATCCGTCCGTGTTCAGCGGCGAGTAGAAGAAGTGGATGTAGTAGCGCGTACCGATCACGTACTCTTGGATGACGTGCGGACCGGTCGGCGTGAACCCTTTCAGGGCCTCCCGGTCCTTGGCCAAGAAGAACCCTCGACCTCCCTTCGCCCCGTAGTACTTCACGATCACCGGACCGTCGACGTCTTCGAACCGCTCGTACCGCTTCGGCATCGGGACGCCGGCACTCTCGAGCCACTCCCGCTCCTTCCGCCGGTCCGACTCCCACCCGATCACCGCGCGATTGCCGAAGACGGGGACGTCGAGCTGCATAAACGCCTCTGGTCCGAGATACTCGACGAACGAGCCGTGCGGAACGAGAACGCTCCGCTCCTTCCGAAGGACGTCGACGTGATTCGGCAGATCCTGGATCGAGGGGACCGTCAAGAATCGGTCGGGCTTCGCGAGCGGGAACGCGTCGTAGAACCGCGGAGGCTCCCGAGCGGCGATCCCGAGTGTGCGGAATCCTTCTTGGCGCGCCCCGTGGAACAGCTGTAGCGACGAGTGCGAGCAGAGGGTGGCGATCGTCGGCGAACCCGATTGTAAGGGGGCGACCCGGGCTTCGGAAGAAAGTTCGATTCCCATACGGGGATAAGCTAGCTCCGTGCTTTAGCCTTTACCGGCGCCAAAGCCCAAAAGAGACGCCCGGGGCCGGGAAGCCGCTCGCCCGTAAAGAGGTCGGGCCCACGAGGCGACCGAGGGGGGCGGGACGAGCCGTCCCCGGGTCGGCCACCGTCTTCCCGCGCTTGCCGTGCCCCGGGTTCGGCCGGTGCGCGGCGTTCGCGGTCGATCCGTCAGGGAGAGCGCTCCGGCTCTTCGAGGTCCCAGTACCAGGTCCGCTCGCGAACGCCCGAGGCGGCGACCTTCCGGCGGATCTCGGCCGGTATCCCGGGAGCGCTCAACAGCGCCCGGATCGCCTCTCGGTCGGCCGGCGCCGGAAGCTCCCGGGGGTCGACCTGGGCCTGGAGGGTTCGGAGGCCCTCCGGAGAATACTTCCACTGCTCTTCGCGACGACGGACGAGCGTGCCGTTGCTCCCGGGGATTCGATGAATCCCGAGCGCCTCCGCTAGCCGATGGAGCTCCTCCGCGGTTTCCCGGAGCTCGCGGTCGACGCGGCGCTCCTCGGCCCGCAGGACCCGGAACCGGTCGGCGAGCTCCCTCAGGCGCGGGAGCTGCTCCGAGGGCGGCGTGCGGAACTCCGGGCAACGATCGCGGAAGTCGCATCGAGCGCAGTGGCGGCCGGGGGTCGGCTCGAACGCATCCGCCCGGATCCCGTCGAGTACGTTTCCCGCCCGTTGATACAGCTCCTCGAGGTCGGACTTCGTTCGCGGGCCCGAGGCGAGCGGGGTGAGGCTCCGCAGGTGGTAGAGCGTCAGCTCTTCGACCGGTTCGGAAAAGTTCCTCTCCACCAGCACCTGATAGAGGGTCAGCTGATCGGAGTCGCGGGCATCCTGGGGCGTCAGCTCCCGGCTGGTCTTGTAGTCCAGGACGGCGAGTCCTCCGCGGTCGGTCCGGTCGATCCGGTCGACGTACCCGTGGACCGGGATCCCGTCCCAGTCGGTCTCGAGGTGGGCTTCCACCGCCACGGGACGTGGCCGCTCGGCTTCGAGCGCCGCGCGGTAGCCGAGGAGGAGCGTCCGTCCGAGCGCCCGGTACCGCCGCTCTTCCTCGTCGGACGTGAACCCGTCGCTCTTCCAGAGCCGGTCGTAGAGCGCAAGGAGCTCGGATTCGCTCATCGGGGACCGGGGCGGCGACGGCGGGATCGTCGCCCACGCATCGAGCGTGCGCTGGGTCGAGCCCGCGCCGCCGGCCGGGATCGGCCGACTCTCCAGGTATGGCCGCAGTAGCTCTTCCAAGACCGCGTGGACCGTCCGGCCGAACGTGAAGTACCCTTTCGGAACCTCGGGCAGCCGGTCGACATACAAGAACTTCCAGCGAAGCGGGCACTCGAGGTACGTCGAGATCGACGAGTAGCTGAGGGCGGCGACGTTCGCCACGCCTTAGCCACCCCGGCGGAGGTTCATCTCCTTTCGCCCGGCCGTCCCGATCCGGGGCGGGCGGGGGGGCCCGGGCCCGTCAGTGGCCCGCCGACGCCGTCGAGGCCGTCTCGTCCTTCGCGGGGGCCATCTGCGCGATCAGATTGGCCCGGGCCTGCGGATTCGCGAGGTTCTTCGGAAGCCCGAGGAGGTCGAGGAGCTCCTTGTAGTGGTTGCGGATCGTCACCGGTGTGACGTTCGCGACCGCCGCGATCCGATCTTGGCTCCTCGGCTCCCCCATTAGGTTCGACGCGATGTAGATGATCGTCGCGAGGATCCCGTTCGGGAGCACCCCGCTCGTCGAGTAGACCTGCTCGACCTGCTCCAGGAGCTCGAGGACCTTCTGGCGCACCTCCTTCGAGAGGTTCAGGTCCTGCGTGAACCGCACCAGGTAGTCGCGAGGCTCGACCGGCTTCAACCCGAGCTTGAGCTCGCGCGCCAGCAACGTGTACGCGCGCCCGACCTCGATCTTCGACGCCTTCGAGTGCGCGATGATCTCCTTCATCGTCCGCGGAACGTGGCACTGCCGGCAGGCGGCGTACACGCTCGCGGCGACGAGCGCCACGATCTTCTTCCCGCGCGTCGCCTTGTGCTCGAGCGCCCGGCGGTAGATGTACGTCGCCGACTCCTTCACTTCCCGGGAGAGGCCGAGCACGCCCGCCAGGCGGTTCAGCTCACCGAGCGCGACCACGAGGTTCCGCTGGTGGGTCCTCGCCGCGCGGAGCCGGTGGTTCAGCTTGCGAAGGTGGTAGAATTTGAGCGAGGTGTTCCGCGAGAGGCTGTTCCCTTGGAAGTCCCGGGTCGGCACGCCGATCTCGCTGAACAGTCCCTTGTCGGGCATCAACGGGCTGATGACGGGGCCCCAACCCCGCGCCTCGCGACCCGTGTCGTCCTTCGACCCGCGTTGACCCCGGTCGCTCACCAAGGCGCTCTGGTCGACCACGAGCCCGCAGTCGGCGCAGACGATCTCGCCACGGATCTCGTCCCGGATCAGGTGGCTACTACCGCAATTCGGGCACGCGTCCTGCGGTGGAGCGGACGCGGCGGGCGGCGCCTCCTTGGAGGCGGCGGATGGTCGGCGCGACGGTCGATGAGCCAAGCTACCGGAGGGGACGGTCGAAGGCGCCATGTTAGTGCGGAGGGAATCGCTTGCCAAGATATATACATTTGCCGAAAATTTGTAGGTGTTGTTGAAACACATGCTACACCGTGACTGCCGCGGTTGTGGCCCATCGCGCCGAAGGCCCAGCGGGCTCCGCGGTCGGATCAGCCACGCTCCCACGGGGAACCGGCCGTTCTTCCTTCTCGCCGGGATTGCGACCGAGAGCCCCGCCGGGCGGTGCGCGGACCGAAGCCGGCGAGGTGGCTCCGCCGGATCCGGCTCACGACGGGGCGCGGCGGGCGGGAGCCGGCCGCTAGGTTGGAGTCACGGTGAATAGACAACCGCGTTCGGCGTGGCGCCGGGGATCGGGTTTCGACACCTCCCAGCGGCCGCCGAGCGTCGCTTCGAAGATCGCCCGCAGCAATCGGGGGCACAGCACCCGTCCGACCTCGGGGGAGGACGCTGTACAAGCAAAGCAGCTCCGCACTTGCAAGGTGAGGGGACGTTCTCGGACCAATCCAAGCGACCCCTGGGTGTGGGTTCGGTAGTAGTTCGACAGCGATTGGGCGAGCGTGCGGGCATCGTGCCCCTCAAGCCCCCGCGCGATCTGGCGGCCCAGCTCCGCGCCGATCGCTTCGATCAGCTCGATCGCGTTCAGTCGGAGCTGGGCCACGCCGACCGCCCGCATGCCGAGCTCGGTGATCTCCCTCAGCCGCCGGAACGGCTCCGCTTCCCGGCCCCGTACGACCGGAAGCACCGCGGTATCGGCGGTGTCGAGCTCCACGAGGCGTTCCTCGGCCGTCGTTCCGGCCGCCCAGAGGCGCCGATGGTCCTCGCGCGCGATCCGCAAGAGCGTCGGCGACGTCGACCAGAGCGCGACGGGCGCCTTCGCAGCGGACCCGGACTCTTCCTCGCCCGTGACGAAGACGAGGGCTCCGTCCCGGTCGAAGACGATCGCTCGACGCGGGATCGGGGCGGGGACGGATCGGACGTCGGCGACCTCGGCGAGCGCCTTTGCGCTCGCCAAGTTCGCCGGATCGATCTCCGTCACCAATCGGACCTTCACGCCGCGACGTCGCGCTTGTTTGAGCCCGGCGAGCGCGCCCTCGTCGATCAGGTGGCCGAGCCCCCCGCCGGGAACGATCAGCAGGATCTCCCGCCTGGCGGTACCGACCCGGCGCGAGAAGAACCGGCCCAGGGCGAGGTGCCCCTCGAGCACTGCGAACGGGCGCGGATCCCCGGCGACGGCCTCGGGGAGGTGGTCTCGCCACTCCTCGATGACGTGCTCGCGGGACTCCCGGAGCCGGTCGAGCTTTTCGCGCGTTCGGCCGATCCATCGGTCGAACAACTCGGCCGGAGGGACGGCCACGAACCGCCCCGGGCGCTGCCCCTGCATGACGAGGAGCCCCTCCGAGACGAGCCACTTGAGGTAGCGGTAGGTGTCGACCCGGTGGAGCGCCGTGGTTCGGGCGAGCTCGCTCGCGGTCTGCGGACCGCCCCGGGCGGCGGCCAAGTAGACCCGAGCCGCCCGCTCGGGCACGCCGTGCTCCAGCAAGAGTTCGAGCAATCCAGAGCCCGGTCGCCCCACGGGAAAATGAGTGGCCCATCGGTTAAAACAGTGCCGGCCGTGACCGACCGGCGGCCCGCACCGACCGGCCCCGTCGAGGCAGCGCGACGGAAGCCGACGCGCTCAGAGGGCGGCTTGGAAATCGTCGACGGTGAGGGAAAACTCGACCTCGGCGCCGCCGGCGCGCGCGCGCAGCAGCTCGCGGGCCAGTAGCCAGAAAACGGTCGCAAGCGCCACCCGTCCCTTGTTGTTGGCCGGGATCACCAGGTCGACGTTCCGCGTTTCGTTGTTGACGTCGCAGAGGCCGACGACGGGGATCCCGATCGACACCGCCTCGCTGAGCGCCTGCTGGTCGGTCGCGGGATCGGTGACGAGCAGCACCCGAGGCTCGAAGTACTCGTCCAGGTTGGGATTCGTCAGGCAGCCCGGGACGAACCGTTCCGAAAACGCGACCGCCCCGACGGTCTTCGCGAAGATCCGGACGGGCTTCTGACCGTACTGACGCTGCGAGACCGCGAGGATCCGGTCGGCCGGGAACCGGGCCAGGAACTTCGCGGCGGTGCGGATCCGCTGGTCGGTCTGGCGGATGTCCAAGACGTGCAATCCGTCGAATCGGATCTTGTGGACGAACCGCCGCATGTTCGCCGACTTCTGCTGGGTCCCGATATGGACGCCCGAGGTGAGGTACGTCTCCTCGGGAACGAGGAGTTCCCCGGCGGGGATCTCCTGACCGTCGGTCCCGGCCGCCGGTGCCGCCATCGTCTCCTCCTCCATCGGTCCTTCTACGGCGTGGCGCGCCCGAGCCGCAGGAGTTCATTTAGCTTTGCCACCCGCTCTCCCCCGAGCACCCCGCATTTGAGCGCGCGCGCTTCGAGCCCGACCGCGACGTGCGCGAGCCAGCCTTCCGGCACCTCCCCGGAGCGGTGGGAGACGACCGACGACCACCCGGCCGAACGGGTCCGCTCGTCCGTGGCCATCGTGTCGGTGAGCGTCCCGATCTGATTGACCTTCAGGAGGACCGCATTGGTCGCCCGGGCCGCGATTCCCCGCTCCACCCGGGCCGGCGAGGTCGCGTAGAGGTCGTCTCCCACGACGAGCGTCCGTGGGCCGACTTCGGCCGTCACGCGCGCAAACCCCTCGTAGTCCGATTCCTCGATCGGGTCCTCGAGGTAGCGGATCCCGTACCGATCGACGAGCTCGGTGACAAAGCCGATCTGGCCGTCGGTATCGAGCGTCTGCTCTCGGTAGCGGTAACGGCCGTCGCGGAAGAACTCACTCGCGGCGAGATCGAGACCGGGATAGACCGGAACGCCGGTCGCATCGCGCACGGCGTCGCACGCCCGCGCGAGCAGCTCGAGCGCGTCGACGTTGCCGATCGGCGCGACCCATCCGCCTTCGTCGCCCCGGCCGAGGGCCACGGTCGGTAGGCGCCGATGGAGCTCCTCGCCGATCCAGCGGTGAACGGCCACGGCGGCGTCGATCGAGGCGTCCGGTGTCGGCCCGTCCGCGAACGCGATGAACTCTTGGATATCCGGCCCGCCGATCGCGTGACGTCCGCCGTTCAGGCAGTTGCCCACGATCGCCGGGAACGCGCGGCCCTCGACCCCGGGCCGGGCGAGTCGCTTCCACAACGGCTCGCGGCGGGCCCGGGCGGAGGCGATCGCCGTCGCCACGCTCACCGCCGTCGCGGTGTTGCCGCCGATCCGGGAGAAGTTCGGCGTGCCGTCGACCTCGTGCAGCGCCGCGTCGACCGACCCGAGATCGGCCGCGGAGAGCCCGACGAGGCGGGGCGCCACGAGCGAGCGGAACCGCTCGAGAGCGACGGGGACCCCCCCGTCCGGGAACGCCTGGGCTTCGAAGTGGCTCGTGCTCGCCCCGCTCGGGGCACCGGCCCGTCCGCTCGCCCCCCCGTCGAGCTCCACGGTCGCCTCGACGGTCCATTGGCCGCGGCTGTCTCGGATCGAGTCAAGGGCGAGCCGAACGATCGTCTCGCTCATCCGCCCTCCACGAACTCGACCAGCACGCCGTCGAACCCCGAGGGATGCACGAAGCCGACCCGACGGCCCCGGGCGCCCGGCCGGGGCGCGGTGTCGATAACGGTCCGACCGGTCGCGCGCACCTGGTCGAGCGCGCGCTGAACGTCCGGGACTCGAAACGCGACGTGGTGGAGCCCTTCGCCCCGTTTCGACACGAAGCGGGCGACCGGACCGTCCGCGTCGGTCGGCTCGAGCAGTTCGAGGTGGATCGACCCGAGCGGAAGGAACGCGACCCGGACGCGTTGCGAGGCGACGACCTCGGGCTCGCCTTCCGGCGGGCCGACGAGCGGGCGCCAGTGATCGAGCGACTTCGACAGATCCCGGACCGCGACCCCGAGGTGATCGAGCTCCATTCCGCCGCCCTCCGGTTTCGCCCCTAGAAGCTTCGCGACGGCGGCTGTTCGCCGAAGATCGCGCGCCATCGGTCGGAGATCTCGCCGAGCGTCGCGCCCGCGCGGACCGCCGCGAGCGTCGCCGACATCACGTTCGCGCCGCGCTCCGTCGTCCGGACGAGCTCGTCGAGCGCGGCCTCGACGGCGCGGGCGTCGCGTTCCCGACGCCATCGCCGCACCCGGGTGATCTGGCGAGTCTCGTCGATCCGGCGGATCCGTTGGCCCCGAACCTTGCCTCGGCCCTCGGCCGGAAACAGCGTGAACGACGGGTTCCCTTCTTGGTGGACATTCACGCCGACGACGTGTTCCGTCCCGGCCTCCCGGGCCCGGGCGACGCGGTACGCCTCCCGGGCGATCTCGGACGCATAGAATCCTCGCTCCGCGGCCGCGAGCGGCCCTCCGAGCGCCTCGATCCGGTCGAGGTACTCGCGGGCCTCGGCTTCGATCCGGTCGGTGAGTGCCTCGATCGTATACGACCCCCCGACAGGGTCGACCGTGCGGGGAACGCCCGACTCCTCGGCAATGATCTGCTGGGTCCTTAGCGCGAGGCGGGCCGACGATTCGGTCGGCAACCCGATCGCTTCGTCGAGCGCGTTCGTGTGCAGCGACTGCGTTCCCCCCAGCACCGCAGCGAGCGCCTCGAGCGTGGTGCGGATCACATTGAGCTCCGGCTGCTGGGCGGTCAGGCTCGATCCGGCCGTCTGCGTGTGGAACCTCAGCTGCATCGCCCGCGCGGAGCGCGCCCCGAGCCGCTCGCGCGCCAACGACGCCCAGAGGCGCCGCGCGGCGCGGAACTTGGCGATCTCCTCGAGAAAATTCGAGTCGGAACTGAAGAAGAACGAGAGCCGCGGGAGCATCTCGTCCGGCGCGAGTCCGCGCGCTGTCGCCGCCTCCACGTAGGCGACCGCGTTCGCCAGGGTGAACGCGACCTCTTGCACCGCCGTGGCGCCGGCCTCGCGCATGTGGTAGCCCGAGACCGAGATGTAGTTCCATTGGGGCATCTCGCGGGTCGCGAACTCGATCAGGTCGACCGTGAGCCGCATCGACGGGCCCGGCGGAAAGATGTACGTCCCCCGCGCCACGTACTCCTTCAGGATGTCGTTCTGCACCGTGCCGCCGAGTCGAGCGCGCGGCACCCCGTTCTCCTCCGCGGTCGCCACGAGCAACGCGAGGAGGATCGGGGCGGTCGCGTTGATCGTCATCGAAACGGTGGCGCGGTCGAGCGGGATCCCCCGGAAGAGGGTGCGCATGTCGTCGAGCGTGGCGACGGGCACGCCGCACCGACCGACCTCTCCGCGGGCTCGCTCGTGGTCGGAGTCGTATCCCGTTTGGGTCGGGAGGTCGAACGCGACGCTCAGCCCGGTCTGGCCGCCCGCGAGGAGGTAATGGAACCGGCGGTTCGTCGCCTCGGCACTGCCGAATCCCGAGTACTGGCGGAACGTCCAGAGTCGGCCCCGGTACATCGTCGGCTGGATCCCCCGGGTGTACGGGAACGCCCCGGGGAATCCGAGGTGGTCGAGGTAGTATCGGTCCGGGTCGCTCGGGGGCTCACTCAACAGCGGCACGCGCCCCGCGGGCGGTGCCTTCCCGAGGGCGCGCGTGACCTCTTCCTCCCAGCGCGTCCGGCCCTGTCGATCGGAGCGCCGCCCGTCGGCCGCCATGGAAGCCGAAGACCGGGGCGGGCTACTAAACCCTGTCGCGCCGGGCGAGGGGCCAGAGAGCCGTCACGTCGATCTCTCCGGCCGCGACCGGGACGGTGAGGCCGAGGGCGGTGAGGACGGCCGGGGCGACTTCTCCCACGTAGGCGACCGTCTCCCCGGCGACCTGAACGGCGGCGGAACGGCCTGCGAGAAAGCCCGGCCAAGCGAGCGGCACCCGCACGGAACTGACGTCGAACTCGCGGAGCAGGCGGTCGACGATCGCCGCCGCGTCGGAAAACCCGGCCCGTTCGGCGGCGAGGACAAATCCGACGGCGTGCCGGGACTGCCGGTCGGGGTCGCGATCGCGGCGGACGACCGGACCGCTCTCGCTGATCCGTTGCGGGTAGCGGTACCGCCGGTTGTCCGCGAGGGCGTCGAGCAGGCTCACCACGACCGACGGGCGCACGTAGGCGTATTCGCTCGACACCGGATGGTGGACGCGAACGGCCTCCGCCTGCCAGCCGGTCCGCTCGATCGACCGCTCGCTCACCAGCACCGGGCGGTAGACCGGTACAAAGCCGAGCCCGAGGAGGAGGGGGCCGAACCGCCGACGGAACCTGACTTCGGCGAGGCGGCGTCCGCGGCGGACGCTCGGAGCGGGCATCGCGTCGCCGATCGACCAGCCCGCGGCGTTCCCGAGCTCTTCGACGAGATCGACCGGGGCCCGCAAGTCCGGCCGCCACGGTGGGATCTCCACGGCCCAGCCGTTCGCGGCTGGGCGAGACGACAACCCGGCCCGGGCGAACAGCCGCTCGCCCTCCTTCCCAGCGATGGCCCGGCCGAGCAGGGCTCGAACGAGCGACGGGGTAAGCCGCTCGACCCGCGACCGAGGATCGGCCGCCCGACGAACGCCCCGGGCCTTCGGCCCCCGCACGGGGACCGTCGTGATCCGCCAGCTGCGCGATGCCCAGACGAGCTCGAAGAGCCCGAGCGCCTCGCGGACCGCCGCGTCATCGGTTCCCGTCGCTTCCAACAGGAGCGCCCGATCGCCGGGACGAGCTTCGCCGGCGGCCCGACTGTTCAGCATCGGGACGACGCTCAGGACGGTCCCCGTGGCGTCGCGGAGCACCAAGAGCTTCTCGCCGACGCGCCCGTACGGGGCGTACCGCGCTCCCATCGGATGCTCGGCGACGAAACGCTCACCGGACCATTCCGTCTCCTCGCCGAGCGGCACGAACCGGATTTGGTCGGCCGCTTCGAGCGCATATCGGACCGGGGGTTGGATGCGGTCGAGCGCATAGACGCCCAGGCTTGCCCGGCGACGGTCGCGTCCGACCGAAGCCGCGAGCAGCTCCTGGAAACGGAACGCCTCGACCAGCAACCCCGCGTCGACGGCGGCGCCCGGCGGAGGCACCGCGACGGCCGCCGCGATCGACGGACGGATCGGAGTCACGTTCGGGTCGACGATCAGCTCGACGGGGGAGCGGCCGCGACCGGCCGGCGCCGGCCGGGGGCGCGGGGCCCGACCGCGGGCCGCGTCGAGGTACGCCGCGAGTCCCCCTTCGCAGAGCAGGTCGAGACGGTCCGGGGTCGCGGAGACGGTCAGCTCGTCGCCCGCGCGATGGGTGACCTCGGCTTTTGAGCGGAAGAGGAGCTCGTCGAACTCGGATTCCGACAGCGGAGCCGCGAGCGCCGCTTGAAGGCGGCTCCACGAAAGCGTCGATTGAGGCATCGCTCAGATCCGCTCCCCTTGCAGGCGCCCGAGGTCGTCGTCGTACAGGTCGCGGATGTCGGAAAGCCCGAGCGCGATCATCGCGAGGCGCGTGACCCCGATCCCCCACGCCGCGACAGGCACCTCGACCTCCAGCGGGGCGAGGACCTCGGGCCGGAACATCCCGCCGGGGAATACCTCGATCCATCCGTGACGGGGGTGGCGTGCGTACCCCTCGATCGAAGGCTCGGTGAACGGAAAGTACGACGGGCGGATCTTGACCTCCCGGATACCGATCGCTTCGGCGAGCTCGCGGAAGATGCCGATCAGCTGGCGCACGGTGACGTCCGAACCGCCGAGGACGCCTTCGCACTGCGCGAACTCGATGTGGTGCTGCCAGTCGACCGCCTCCCGTCGGACGTTCCGGTCGATGGAGAACATCCGGAACGGAGGGGTCGGCCGCTGGGATAGGAACCGTGCACTGACCGCCGTCGTCTGCGACCGGAGCACCGGACGACGCGCGACCTCGCGGTCGTACGGACGCGCCCATCCCGGTCCGAGCGGGGCCCGGCCGGGGCCTACCGGACGGCCCTCGTGGACCGCCGCCACGCGGTCGAGCAGGTCGGGAGGGTTCGACGGCGCCGCCACGCCCTCCACGCTCAGCGCGTCGTGGATCGACCGGGCCGGATGGTCTTGAGGCATGAACAGCACGTCGGCGTTCCAGAACTCGGACTCCAGGATCGGCCCTTCGGCCTGCTCGAAGCCGAGTCCCAGGAGGATCTCCTCGAACTCTTCCAGCCACGCCACGTACGGGTGCGGCCGGGGGCTCCGGAGGAACGGCACGTCCGCCCGAACATCGTACGGCCGGAACGTCGCGGCTTGCCACCGCCCCGAGGCGAGGAGTTCGGGCGTCACTTCACCGACCGCGTCGGCCCCGCGGGACGGCCACGGAAGCGCCCGGCCTTCCTCGCTAGGGCGCCAGTGCTTCGTCGTCCGGTGCTCCGTTCGGACGAGCCCTCGACGTTCCAAGCGGGCGATGACCTCCTCCGCGGTCGGTGCTCGGCCCGCGGCGACGGCGGCGAGCGCGGCCTCCTCCGGCAGTCGGTCGATGAGCTCCGCGGCCTGCGGGGTCAGCCGAAGGCGGACACCCAAC
>JAKAWP010000057.1 GCA_021816955.1 Thermoplasmata archaeon | reverse complement strand
CATGGCCGAGCGCCGGATCCCGGGCGACGGGGTCGTCACCGGCTGGGGGGAGGTCGACGGCCGCCCGGTCTGCGCCTTCGCGCAGGACGCGACCGTCTTCGGCGGCGCGCTCGGGGAGGCGCACGCGCAGAAGATCGTGAAGATCATGGAGCTCGCCCGGAAGGTCGGGGTGCCGGTGGTCGGACTGAACGACTCCGGCGGCGCCCGGATCCAGGAAGGCGTGCAGAGCCTCGCCGGCTACGGCGAAGTCTTCTACCGCAACGTGCAGCTCTCCGGGGTCGTCCCGCAGGTCTCCCTCATCCTCGGTCCGTGCGCGGGCGGGGCGGTCTACTCCCCCGCGCTCACCGACTTCATCGTGATGGTCGAAGGGACGGGTCAGATGTTCATCACCGGGCCGGACGTGGTCCGCAGCGTCACCGGCGAGGACGTCACCCTCGAAGCCCTCGGGGGCGCGGAGGCGCACGCCCGCTTGAGCGGGGTCTCGCACCGCAGCGCGTCGACGGAGCGCGAGGCGATCGCGCTCGCGCGCGCGTGGCTCGGCTACTTCCCGCTCAACAACCTCGAGGAGCCGCCGACGGCGGCGCCGAAGGAACCCCCGGCGGAGAGCGCGGGGGAGCTCCGGTCGATCGTTCCGGAGGAGGCGAACGCCCCGTACGACGTCCACCGGGTGATCGAGCGGGTCATCGATCCCGGGTCGTTTTTCGAGATCCAGCCGGCGTGGGCGATGAACGTCGTGACCGGACTCGCCCGGCTCGACGGCCGGTCGGTCGGGATCGTCGCGAACAACCCGGCCGTTCTCGCCGGCACGCTCGACATCGACGCGTCGGTGAAGGCGGCCCGCTTCGTGCGGACGCTCGATGCGTTCAACGTGCCGATCGTGACGTTCGTCGACGTCCCCGGGTTCTTGCCCGGGACCGCCCAGGAGCACGGCGGCATCATCCGGCACGGGGCGAAGCTCCTCTACGCCTACGCGGAGGCGACCGTTCCGATGCTGACCGTGATCGTGCGCAAGGCGTACGGCGGCGCTTACGACGTGATGTGCTCCAAGCATTTGGGCGGGGACCTCAACCTCGCCTGGCCGGGCGCCGAGATCGCCGTGATGGGCGCGGAGGGCGCCGTCAACATCTTGTTCCGTCGCGAGCTCGAGCAGGCGCCCGACGCCGAACGGGCGTCGCTCCGGGACCGCCTGGCCGGGGAGTATCGGCGCGAGTTCTTGAATCCGTACCTCGCCGCGGAGCGGGGGTACATCGACGCGGTGATCGACCCGAGCGAGACGCGCGAGCGGCTCGTTCGGGGGTTGAGCTTCCTTTCGGCGAAGCGGGACGAGCGACTCGCGCGCAAGCACGGAAACCCGCCGCTGTAGCGGGCCGATCGATGGTCGAGCTCACCGAAACGGTCCTGCGGGACGGCCACCAGTCGCTCCTCGCGACCAGGCTGCGCCTGCGCGACCTGTTGCCGATCGCCCCGGCGCTCGATGCGGTCGGGTACCGGTCGCTCGAGGTCTGGGGGGGCGCGACGTTCGACGTCGGCCTGCGGTTCTTGCGGGAAGATCCGTGGGAGCGGCTGCGCGCGCTCAAGCGCGCGATGCCGAACACGCCGTTGCAGATGCTCTTGCGCGGGCAGAACTTGGTCGGCTACCGGCACTACCCCGACGACGTCGTCCGGGCGTTCGTCGCCGAGGCGGCGCGGCAAGGGGTCGATATCTTCCGCGTGTTCGACGCGCTGAACGACCCGCGGAACATGGCGACGGCGATCCGGGAGGTGAAGCGGGTCGGGGCCCGGGCGCAGGGGACGATCTGCTACACCGAGTCGCCGGTCCACACGCTCGACTCGTTCGTCGCGCTGGGCCGCGAGCTCGCCGCCCTGGGCGCCGACGAACTGTGCGTGAAGGACATGGGCGGATTCATGCCGCCGGGTCGCGGGGGGGAGCTCGTCCGCGCGCTCGTCCGGGAGGTCGGCCTGCCCGTCGTCGTCCACATGCACAGCGCGAGCGGGTTTTCGACGCTCACCGCGATCGCGGTCGCGGACGCGGGGGCGACCGCCGTCGACGCGGCGATCAGCCCGTTCGCCGGGGGCGCCTCCCAGCCCCCGACGGAGACGCTCGTCGGCGCGTGGAAGGGAACGGCCCACGATCCCCGGCTCGACCTCGGCGCGCTCGCCGAGATCGCCGAGTACTTCCAGGGCGTCCTCGCCCGCTACCGTCCCCTGCTCAACGTCCGCGCCCTGCAGACCGACCCGGGGATCCTTTTGCACCAGGTACCGGGCGGCATGTTCAGCAACCTGTTGAGTCAGCTCGCCGAGCAGGAAGCGTCCGAGCGGCTCGCGGAGGTGCTCGCCGAGATCCCGCGGGTGCGCGAGGACCTCGGCTACCCGCCGCTCGTCACGCCGACGAGCCAGATCGTCGGGACGCAAGCCGTCCTGAACGTGCTGAGCGGCGCCCGCTACCGCCAGATCACCGAAGAGGTACGCCACTACGTGCGGGGCGAGTACGGCCGGCCACCGGGACCGATCGACCCGGAGCTTCAGCGGAAGGTGCTCGCGGACGGCGCGCCCGCGATCACGGTCCGTCCGGCCGACCTGCTCGAGCCCGAGCTCGAGCGGCGCCTCGCGGAGTTGAAGGCGATCATCCCGGCGGCCGACACGGCCGAGCTGCTCTCGTACACGCTGTTCCCCGACGTCTATCGGGCGTACCGCGCCGCGGTCGACAAGGGGCTCGTCGACGCGACGGTGACCGCGGCCGCGCTCGGCATCGTCGGCGCGCTGCGGCGGCCCCGCTCGCCGCCCGCTCCGACGAAGAGCGCGCCGGGGCCCGCCCCGTCCGTCGGGGTCTGGGCGCACGAAGGACGAGCCCGGCTGATGGCCCAGCGGAGGTGGGTCGATGCGCATCGTGCTCACGCGCGGCGCTGAGACGACGTCCGTCGACGTCCGACCCGACGACGGGACCGTCGCTCTCGGCGGCCGTTCCTACGCCTACCGCGTGATCCGGGTCACGCCGACCACCGTCGAGCTCGAGATCGACGGCGAACGCGTCGTCGTCCACGGCTGGCCCGAGGGATTCGCATCGCCGCCGACGCCGGTCGAGGTGAACGGAGAGCTGCTCGACGTGGCGGTCACCGTCGAAGGGCCCGGGGATCTGTCGGGCCGTGACGGCCCGACTCCCGCCGCCCCCCTCCCGCGGACGGCGTCCGACCCGCCCGAGTCGGGGAAGGCCGGCGAGCTCCCCGTCCTTCCCCCGATGCCCGGTCGGGTCCTCGAGGTCCGCGTTCGAGACGGCGATCGGGTGGAGAAAGGCCAGCCGTTGTTGATCCTCGAGGCGATGAAGATGCGGAACGAGATCGCGAGCCCGGCAACCGGCATCGTCCGACGGATCCAAGTCGAGGCCGGCCGCAACGCCCGCGCGCGGGAACCGATGCTCTGGATCGCCCCGGAGCCCGGAGCGGTCGGGGCCGCACCACCCCCGTCTCGCGCGCCGTCAGGCCCCGAGCCCGCGGCCGCACGCGGGACAGACCCGGGCGTGGGCGTCGACGGTCGTGCCGCACCAGATACAGAAGCCTAGGTGCTCCGAGGCGGGGAGCGGCGCGGCGCCGCCGGGGATCGGGGAACCCGCGGGACCGGCTCGGGCCGAAGCGGACCGACCGGCCCAACGGTACGCGAAGAAGAGGCTCCCGAACATCCAGATCAATAGGCCGTAGAAGGCGATCTCGGAGTAGGCGGGAGCCACGAAGTAGACGGCGAGCGCCGCGGCCACAAGCGCCAGGTTCACGAAGGTGAGCCAGTACCGTCCGACCATCGACCCCTCCTTATCGACGAAGAGGGCGACCGGCCTACTTGGGCTTTTGTCTCGGGGACCGACCGGCCGGGCCGGCCACCACGCTAATACGGCGAGCTTCCTCGGGCGGTCGATGGCGGCGCCCGTGAAGCTCGTCCCGCGCGACGAATTCACCTACGAGATCCCCGTCGGCGAAGTGGAGGGGATGCGGGTCTCGGGCGTCCTGTACAGCAACGCCGCGTTGCTGGACGGCGTCCAGGGCGATCCGTCGCTCCGCCAGCTCGCGAACGTCGCGACGCTCCCGGGGATCGTCGGGTCGGCGTACGCCATGCCGGACATCCATTTCGGCTACGGCTTTCCGGTCGGAGGGGTGGCGGCGTTTCGTCTCGACGAAGGCGTCGTGAGCCCCGGCGGGATCGGCTACGACATCAACTGCGGCGTCCGCCTCCTTCGCTCGTCGCTCCGCGAGGCGGACGTGCGGCCGAAGCTCCGCGAGCTCCTCGACGAGCTGTACCGCGCCGTCCCGAGCGGGGTCGGGGCCCGCGCGCGACGCGCGCTCACCGAAGCCGAGTACGACGAGGTGCTCACCGAGGGCGCCCGGTGGGCGGTGCGCGAGGGTCTCGGCGTCGATCGGGACCTTTTCGTCCAGGAGGAGGCCGGCGCGCTCGCGGGGGCGGAACCGGCGGGCGTGAGCCCGAACGCCCGCCAGCGGGGCGCCCGGCAGCTCGGCACCCTCGGGAGCGGCAACCACTTCCTCGAGGTGCAGACGGTCGACCGGATCTTCGACGAGCCGTTCGCGGAAGCGCTCGGGCTCGAGCCGGGCGGCGTCGCCGTGATGCTACACACGGGCTCGCGCGGCCTCGGTCACCAGGTGGCGACCGAATTCATCGAACGGATGGACCGGCGGCTCGCGGCCGAGGGAACGTCGCTGGTCGACCGCCAGCTGTCGTGCGCGCCGATCGCCTCCGAAGACGGCGTTCGGTACCTCGCCGCGATGGCGGCCGCCGCGAACTACGCGTTCGCGAACCGCCAAGCGATCACCGCGGCCGTCCGCCGAGCGTTCTCGGCCGTCTTTCACCGTCCGTGGGAGGAGCTCGGGATCGAGGTCGTCTACGACATCGCCCACAACATCGCCAAGGTCGAACGGCACCGGGCCGACGGAGTCGACCGCGAGGTGCTCGTCCATCGCAAGGGCGCGACCCGCGCGCTCCCCGCGGGTCGGCCGGAGGTCCCCGAGCCGTACCGCGCCTTCGGCCAGCCGGTGCTCATCCCCGGCGACATGGGAACAGCAAGCTACGTGCTCGCGGGTCTTCCCGGTGCCTTGGACCGGTCGTTCGGCTCGTCGTGCCACGGCGCCGGCCGCCGGCTGAGCCGCCACGCGGCCGTGCGCACGTTTCGGTTCGACGACGTCACCCGGACGCTGGCGGGAAAGGGGATCGTCGTCCGCTCCGCGAGCCGCGAAGGCGTCACCGAGGAAGCCCCGGGCGCCTACAAGGACGTCGAGGAGGTCGTTCGGGTCGCCGAAGGCGCGGGCCTCACGCGCCGGGTCGCCCGCCTCCTTCCGATGGGCGTCGTGAAGGGCTGAGGGACCGTTCCGTCGCCCGCGCCCGGCCACGAACCGCCGCGAGACGAACCGTCATATGGGCCGCGTCGCTCGGACGGTCGCCCGTCGAACCGGCCCATGGTGAACGGTTACCTTCTCGCGCTCGCGGCCGTGGTGGTCTACGGTCTCGTCGTCTACGCGCTGTACCGCGCCGGACGGATCGGCCGCGACCGCGCGCTCTCGCTCTTCGGCCCGGCGCTCATGATCAAGACGCGCCGGGGGCGGGGGTTCTTGGAGCGGGTCGGTCGTTTCCGCCGCTTCTGGAGCGCGATGGGCGACATCGGCGTCGGGTTGGCGGCCACCGCGATGGCGGGCATCGTGGTGCTGTTGATCATCGGGGACGTCGCCGCGACGCACCTGTCGGCCGCCCAGGCGCCGAGCGCGACCGAGGCGCTCGTCCTCCCGGGGATCAACCCGATCATCCCGATCGGCTACGGACTGGTCGCCCTCATCATCGGCGTCGTCCTGCACGAGCTGCTGCACGGGGTCCTCGCCCGCTCGCAGAAGATCGGCGTGAAGTCGATCGGGATCCTCTGGTGCGTCGTCCCGGTCGGGGCGTTCGTCGAGCAGGACGACGAAGAAATGGCCGGCGCCGGGCGTCGCCGGCGCGACCGCGTCGCCGCCGCCGGCATCTTCGCGAACTTTGTCCTCGCTCTCGTCTTCTTCGTCGCCTTGAGCGCGGTGGTGAGCTATGGGGCGACCCCGGCCGCGAACGGCGTCGGCGTGGCGCTGGTCGTGAGCTCCTCCCCCGCCGCCAACGCCTCGATCGCGCCCGGCGACATCCTGACCGCGATCAACCACACGGCCCTCGGCTCGGCCGACCAGTTCGCGAGCGTGCTGCACGCGACCCATCCGGGCCAGGTCGTCCCCGTCGACTTCTATGCCCCGAGCGTGGGAACGGTCAGCCGATCGGTGACGCTCGCGCGCAGCCCGTCGAACTGCACCTGCGGGTTCTTGGGGGTCCGGGTCTACGGCCTTACCCCTTCGCAGTACCTGACGACGCTCGCCACTCCTTGGGCGAACTCCGGCGGGCCGGTGAGCGGCGTCGTCACGTGGATGCTGCTGCCGTTTGCCGGCCTCCAGCCGGCCCCTTCTCCGGTCACCAACTTCTACCACTTGGCGGGCGGATTTGGCGTCGGCGGCGGCACGGTCTTCTGGGTGGTGACGAACGGCTTGTACTGGCTCGCCTGGATGAACCTATTGTTGGGGGCGTCGAACGCGCTCCCGCTCGTTCCGTTGGACGGCGGGCTGTTGGCGCGGGACTTTGCGAGCGGTCTCGCGGCGCGGCTTCGCCCTCACTGGAGCGCGGAGCAGGCCGAACGCATCGGAGGTCGAGCGGTGGCTCTCAGTTCGGCTCTCGTGCTGGTGCTGATCGTATGGCAGTTCGTGGTGCCGCGCTTCGGGTAGGCGACCGCGCCTGGTTCGCCGCGTTTCCGTATCTTCCCGGCGCGGAGGCGCTCGCGCGCGAGCTCGCGGGCTCGTTCCGCGAGCTGTTGGAGGCCCCCGCCCTCGAACGGGCGCGCTCGCTCGGACGGGCGCGCGCCCGGGCGGCCGCGGACGACCCGCGCGCCGCGGCGCTCCTGCCCGAGCTCGAAACCGCGGCTCCCGAGGAGCAGTACTTGTCGTTCCAGTTCGCTCGTCTCCTTCTGTCGGCGATGCCGCAGCTCGGGGTCCTCCGGCGGTTCGCGGTGGCCGAGGCGAAGCGCGCCACCGAACGATTGGAAGCGCTGGACGCCCCCGACCTCCTCGAGTTCGGCCGGGGATTCGGTTACGAGA
>JAKAWP010000056.1 GCA_021816955.1 Thermoplasmata archaeon | reverse complement strand
GCCGACATGGTTCGATCTCCCACCGCGTCCCGCGCCCCGGTCCGCGGAGGTCGGAGCTACGGCGTCTCCCCGGGATAGCTTTTATGGAGAGGCAGAAAGCGACCGGGCCCCGTCCGGACCCCCGCCTTCCTCACCGTGCGACACCCGCCCGCCCCGGGTGGGCCGAGCCGCTCACCGCCCGTTCCAGCTCGTCGAGAGCGAACGGAAGTCCGGTGCCGGTCTGGTAGAGCAGCACCCGTTCTCGGGGGCGTATCGCTCCGCGCTCCACCAGGTGCGGGATCGCCGCGAACGGGGCCGCCGCCTCGGGGGAGGCCGACAGGCCGTGCCGCCCCGCCAGGGTCCGAACCGCCGCGACGATTTCGCGGTCGGTGACGCGGACGCCCTCGCCGTGGCTCTCGCGGACGGCCCGCAAGATCCATTCGCCCGCGAACGGGGACGGCACGAGCAGCCCCGGGGCGACGGTCGACGGCGACTCCCACGGATCGACCCGAGATCGGCGCTCCTCGAGCGCCCGGACGACCGGGGCGCAGCCTTCGGGTTGGACCGCATAGAGGCGGGGTTTCGGGCCGGGCAGCGCCCCGAGCTCCTCGAGCTCTCGAAACGCTTTCCAGAGCCCGATCAACCCGGTACCGCCGCCGGTCGGGTAGACGATGGCGTCCGGCCAGGCCGTTCGCGTCTGGTCGGCGATCTCGAGCCCCATCGTCTTCTTTCCCTCGACCCGGTACGGCTCGCGGAGCGTCGAGACGTCGAAGCTTCCGGGCGGCGCCTCGGCCCGCGCCGTCCGGCCCGCGTCCGCGATCGTTCCCGGAACTTTGATCACCTCGGCCCCGTACTGGCGGCACGAGCGGACCATCGCCTCGGGAGTCCGCTCGGGCAGGTAGATCGTCACGCCGAGGCCCGCCCGGGCGCCGTACGCGGCGAGCGCGACCCCGGCGTTACCCGCACTCGGCACGAAGAGGCGGCGCGCGCCGAGCTCGCGGGCCCGGGAGACGGCGACCGCCATCCCTCGGGCCTTGAACGAACCGGTCGGGAGGAGGCCATCGTCCTTGACCCACAGCTCGACCGGTGCGTCGAGTCGTTCGGGCGAGAGGCGGAGGACGGGCGATCCCCCCTCGCCGAGGGTCGTGATCGATCGCGTCGATCGAACGGGCAACAGCTCCCGGTACCGCCATACGTTGAGTGGGCGGCGATCCCACGCGGCGCGCAGCGCGTCGCGATCGAGCGAGGGACCTAGGTCGTAGCGAGCGGAGAGCGCCCCCCCGCACGTCGGACACGTGCCGCGAAGCTCGTCCGCGGCCGTCGTTCGGCCGCATCCGACGCAGACGAGATCGACTAGGCGGCTACCGGTCGGCTCGTCGTCGATCATCGTCCGGCCCGGGAAGAAGCTCCCGGCGGTTCGCGGGAAGGCGCCCCACGGTTTAGCCGTTCTCCCGGCAGATGGCGTATTATCCGCCGCTCGCTTGGGGGACGGCGGTCAGGGCTCGCCCCGTGCCCGCGACGATGACGATCTACCTCGACGGTGCGGCGTTCCCCGCCGACCCGAGCGAGCGCGTCGTCGATGTGGCGCGACGGGCCGGGATCGACCTCCCCGCCGTTTGCTACCTCGCCCCGCTCGGGCCCCTTCAGAGCTGCGACAGCTGTTGGGTCGAGGTCGACGGGGCGCTCGTCCGCGCCTGCGCGACCCCGGCCCGGGACGGGCTGCGGGCCGCCGTCGCGTCGTCCCCGCGCGCCGTGGCCGCGCGACGAACGGCGATCGAGCGCCTCGCCCGCCTCCACCACTTCCGCTGCTCCGTCTGCGACAACAACAACGGCGACTGCGCGCTCCACGACGCCGCGCGCTCGACCGGCCTGTCGCGGCAGGAGTACCGACCGAAGCCGTACCCGATGGACGATTCGAGCCCGTTCTACCGGTACGACCCGAACCAGTGTATCCTCTGCGGCCGGTGCGTCGAAGCGTGCCAGGACCTCGTCGTGAACGAAGTCCTCCGGATCGATTGGACGCGCCCCGTGCCCCGGGTCGTCTGGGACGACGATGTGCCGATCGACCGATCCAGCTGCGTCGGCTGCGGCACGTGCGTGACGGTCTGCCCGGTCGACGCGCTTCTCGAGCGCACCGCCATCGGCCGGGCCGGCCTGGCGACCGGCCTCGCCGACGGGCTGAAGGAAGCGCTGGTCGAGGCGACCGGAAAGATCCCGGACGGGTTTCCCGTCCTGCTCGCCGCGAGCGACGTCGAGGCCGGGTTGCGCCGCGGCGTCGTCCGGCGGACGAAGACCGTCTGCACGTTCTGCGGCGTCGGCTGCACGTTCGAGCTGTGGACGCGGGGTCGGGAGGTGGTGAAGGTCCAACCGAACCCGGCCGCGCCCGCGAACGGGGTCGCGACGTGCGTCAAGGGCAAGTTCGGCTGGGGCCACCTTTCGAGCGCCGAGCGGCTCACCCGGCCGCTCGTTCGGGAGGGCGACCGATTCCGCCCGGCGTCGTGGGACGAGGCGATCGCGCGGATCGCGGAACGCCTTCGGGCGCTGCGCGCCGCGCACGGTCCCGATTCGCTCTACGTCATCGCTTCCTGCACCGATACGAACGAGGAGGTCTACCTGACCCAGAAGTTCGCCCGGGCGGTGCTCGGCACAAACAACGTCGACAACTGCTCCCGCTACTGCCAGTCGCCCGCCACGGTCGGGCTCTGGCGGACCGTCGGCTACGGCGGCGACTCGGGAGGGATCGACGACATCGCGGCCGCCGACCTCGTGATCACGCTCGGCTCGAACACCGCCGAGTCGCACCCCGTCATCGCCTCGCGGATCAAGCGCGCGCACAAGCTCCACGGCCAGCGGCTCATCGTCGTCGACCCCCGGCGGCACGAGATGGCCCGGCGGGCCGACCTGTGGCTAGCCCCGAAGCCGGGAACCGACCTCGTCCTGTTGAACGCCGCCGCCCGGTACATCCTCGACCAGGGGTGGGAAGCCCGCTCGTTCCTCGAGCAACGGGTGCGAGGATTGGACGCCTATCGCGCCAGCCTCGCCGAGTACACGCTCGACCGGGCCGAAGCGATGACGGGGATCCCCGCCGCATCGATCGTCCGGTTCGCGACGATGATCCACGAAGCGAACGCGGTCGTCGCCTGCTGGGCGATGGGGATCACCCAGCATCAGGACGGGAGCGAAACGTCGACCGCGATCTCGAACCTGCTCCTGCTCACCGGCAACTACGGGCGGCGAGGGACGGGCGGCTATCCGCTGCGGGGCCACGCGAACGTCCAAGGAGCGAGCGACTTCGGGGCGCTCCCGAACTACTACCCGGGCTACCAGAAGCTCGACGAGCCGGGGGTGCGCGAGCGGTTCGAGCGCGCGTGGGGCACGACGCTCCCGCCGACCCCGGGGCTGACGAGTGTGGCGGCCGTCGATGCGATCCTCGACGGCCGGATCCGGGCGATGATCGTCTTCGGGGAGGACAAGCTCCTTGCGGACGCGAACGTCGCCCGGACCGAATCCGCGCTCCGCCAGCTCGACTTCCTCGTCGTCGTCGACGCCTTCCTGACGCGAACCGCGGAGTGCGCCGACGTCGTGCTGCCGTGCGCGCTATCGGCGGAGAAGGACGGGACGTTCGTCAACACCGAGCGGCGGATCCAGCGGCTGAACCGTGCGCTGCCGCCCCTGCGCGACGCGCGGACCGACTTCGATATCCTGCACGACCTCGCCCGGGCGATGGGGGCGAACTGGCCGACCGAGACGCCCGCGGAGGTCATGGAGGAGATCCGTCGGCTCGCGCCGATCTTCGCGGGCGTCCGCTACGACCGTCTCGAGGGGTACGCGAGCCTGCAGTGGCCGGTCGCCGAGGACGGACGGGACACGCCGTTTCTCTACGCGGATCGGTTCGCGTTTCCCGACGGCTACGCGCGCTTGTTCCCGACGACCTTCGTCCCCCCGCTCGCCCCCGACGCCACGTTCGACGTCCTCGTCAACAACGGCCGCCTGCTCGAGCACTTCCACTGGAAGAACCTCACCCGAGCGACGGCCGGCCTCGAGGCGAAGGCGCCGGGGATCTTCGTCGAGCTGTCGCCCGAACTCGCGCGGGAAAAGCAGCTCGCCAACGGCGACGAGGTGCGGATCGTCTCGCGCGCGGGCGCGATCCGGGCGCGCGTCTGGGTAACGGACCGCACGAGCGGACGGACGGTCTTCGTGCCGGAGCACGGCCGGGGCCCCGACGACGCGATCAATTACCTCACGGGGGAGGCGCGTGATTCGGTCGCCAGCACCCCGGCGTTCAAGGAGATCCCGGCCCGCCTCGAACGGATCGGGAGCCCGCCGGGAGAGCCCGAGCCCCCGGTTCCGCGGTCGAACTTCCGGCGCGCCTCCCCGGCCGCTCCTCAGGTCGGGATCGGCATCGAGGCGAAATGGCGGCGGTCCGACTACGCACCGCCCGGAACCTAGACGCATGGCGAACCCGACCCGCCGCATCGAGCCCGCCCCGGCGGCCGAGGAGCTCCGCGACGAGCTGCGGGCCGTCTGGGACGGCGACGGGCGTCGGGAGGCGGTCGAACATCTCTTCGACCTGTTGGTGGCCCTCGACCGAGCCGGGCTTCTCGAGGCCGGGCGAGCCGTGCTCGAAGGCAGCGCCGACTCCGCTCGGTCGGTCGGGCGGCTGACTCGGATCGCGACGTCCCACCCGTGGGTTCGGCGCGCCCGCACGATGGCCGGGTGGGCCGATGCGGTGAGTTCGCGAATCGAAGATCCGCGTCGGGCGCCGGCGACGGACCGGCCGTTCGGCCTCCTCGAGCTGCGCCGTCGCCTTCGGGACCCCAACGTGAGCGCCGGGTTGCGCGTCGTGCTGGATGCGCTGGAGGCGATCGGTCGACGGGAGCGGGCCGACCGCCGAGGATCGGCCGACGGAGCGGCCCGTGGCGAGCGCTGATCGACCCGCGCCGCTCGGGCTCGGCGACCGCCCGGCGGCGATCGTCCGCGTCGAGGTCGAACGCTGGCGATCCGACCCGGTCGGATGGCAAACCGCCGTCCCGGACGAGGTCGTGGCCGAAGAGCCACTCGAGATCCGTCTGTCCGCTCGCGACCCGGTGGCGGTCCCGGTCTACGTCACGCTGCGAACGCCCGGCCACGACTTCGAGCTCGCGGCGGGGTTCGTCCTGAGCGAAGGGATCGCGTCGCGCCCCACGGACATCCGGGGGCTGCGGTACTGCACCCGGCCAGAGGAGGAGCAGTGGTTCAATGTCGTGGACGTCGATCTCGGGCCGGACGTTCCCGTCAACGCCGAGGAGGTTCGTCGCGCCACGTGGACGAATTCGGCGTGCGGCCTCTGCGGGTCGACCGCCCTCGAACGGCTGCGCCGACGGAATTTGCCGCCGCTCGCTATGGGCCCGACACGATCCGCGGAAGAGGTCGCCCGGTGGGGCGAGGCGCTCCGCGCCCATCAGACCGTGTTCGCCCGCACGGGCGGCCTTCACGCGACCGGGATGATCGGTCCGAACGGGACGCTCCGGTTCGTCCGCGAGGACGTCGGTCGGCACAACGCCTTCGACAAGGCGACGGGCCGGCTCGCGCTCGACCGCGTCTGGCCGGCGTCGTCGTGGGCCGCCGTGGTGAGCGGCCGGGCGAGCTACGAACTGGTGCAGAAGGCGATCGTCGCGGGCCTCCCGATCGTCGCGGCGGTCGGCGCGCCGAGCCACCTCGCGGTCGCGCTCGCCCGGTCGTTCGGCCTGACGCTGATCGGGTTTCTCCGGCCGACGGGGTTCAACGTCTACAGCGCGCCCGAGCGGCTCGGGCTCCCGACGGCCCGGTAGCTCGCCTTCGGCCCGGCTCACGTCGGCCGGCGGAGCAGGACGAGCGGCACCGGCTCGCCCTCAGGGTGGCGACGCCCGCGGGCGAGGTAGCCGAAGCCGTCGGCCCGTTGCAGCGGGCGATACCGGGCGACGCCCCACGGAAGCGGGAAGGCCCGTCCCCCCTCCACGCGGAAGAAGTACGTTGAATCCATCCGGTGGCGCACGTCGACCGCTCGTCCGAGCGGCACGGTCATCGTCCGTCCGACGGGGCCGCCGACCAACCGAGCCAGCAGCCGCTGACCGTACTCGTGGATCGCGACCACGGCGCTCTCCACCTGGCCGGGAACGATCAGGACGGGGGTCCCGGCGACCCAGCCGACGCCGGCCCGCTTGAGCACGTTCACGCGGGCGCCGGGGACGATGATCCGACCGACCCGTTCGATCGCGCGCTTCGTCACGTCCCGGGGACCGACCGACGAGCCGCCGATCGTGATCACGAGGTCGTGGGTCCGCGCCGCGGACCGGACGACGGCGCTCAATCGGGCCGGCTCGTCGGGGACGGGGTCCGTTCGATCGACGGTGACGCCGGGCTCAAGCAGCGCCCGGATCATCGGTCCGAGGCTGTCGACCCGCCCGGGGCGCGACGCGGCCGCGTCCTCGAACTCGCTGCCGGTCGCGATCACCGCGGCCCGGAGGTCCCAGACTCGAACGGACCGCACGTTCGCCGCCACGAGGCTTCCGATGGTGTAGGCATCGAGCCGCTCGCCCCGCCGAACGAGGCGCATCCCCTTCCGAATCGAATCACCGGGCGCGTGGAGGTCGGCTCCGGCGGTCACGGAGCGAACGAGGCGCAGTCGGTCCCCGAAGCGTCGGGTCGACTCGAGCCGCGCGACGGCGCGGCTACCGGCCGGCACGGGCTCGCCCGTGGCGATCACCGCCGCCTCGTTCAAGGATAGGCGCCCGGGCGGCGAGCCGAGACGCAGGCGGAACTCCGTCGGGGCGTGCCGCCCGCGGAAGGCGAGGGCGTAGCCGTCCATCGCCGCGGTGGTCCGAGGGGGAAGATTCGCGGGAGCCTCGATCGAACGGGCCGCGTACCGTCCCACCGCTTCGGCGACCGGAACGATCACCGAGCGGGCCGGCCGCACGCGGAGGGTGCGGAGCCGGGCGCGGGCCGTGGCGAGCGGGAGAAGCGGATAAGTGTACGGATCGTTCCCGTCGGCCACGCCTTCACGCCACGGTGGGGGCGGGATCGATGCCCCTCACCATCCAGCTGATCGGGAGCCACGGGGCGGGAAAAACCCTTGCGCTGTCGTTCGCCGTCCGGGCGCTCAAGCGCCGGGGCCTGCGGGTCGCCGTCATCAAGCATTCCCATCACGCGATCGACCTCGCCGGAACCGACACCGCCCGCTACCGCGAGAGCCGCGCGGACGTCGTCGTCTTCGCGGGTCGCGAGACCGTCACGTTCGCCCCGGTCGCTCCCCGCCGGGCCGCCCAGCTCGTGCCGACGGACGTCTGGCTCGTCGAAGGCGACCATCGGCACCGCTGGGGAAAGCGGTTCGCGATCCGCCGCCCGTCCGATTCGCGGGCCGTCGGTCGGGCGATCGTGGCGTACGCGCTCGCCCGTCTCCCCGCGCCTCGGCGTCCGGGTCGGGGCCGATGAGCCAGCCCGGCCGGATCCGGGACGCGTACGTCTTCGTGGGACGTGTGCGTCTGCC
>JAKAWP010000009.1 GCA_021816955.1 Thermoplasmata archaeon | reverse complement strand
GGTCGTTGATCTCGATTTTCGCGTCGATCTCGGTCTTCTTGATCTCGAGCGCGGCGTCGAGCAGGGCGATCTTCGGCGCTTCCACGCGCGGCGGCATCTGCGAGTGGACCTTCTCCTTGTCGACGATCACGCCTTCGATGAGCTGGGTGTCGGTCATCGACCCGCCCTGCTTCTTGATCAGCTGGATGTTGTCGAGGTCCACATAGTAGCCCTCGCCCTTCTTCTCCGCGACCGCGGTAACCGCCTTCACCGCGATGTCGCCGAGCAGCTCCCGGTTCGCCGAGACCGACTTGCTCGACATCGCCGTCACGGCGATCTGCTTGAGCGTCGCGGTGTCGTCGATCTTGACCGGCGAGCTGATCGAGTTCAGGACCTCGAGAGCCTTCGCCGAAGCGAGTCGGTAGCCCTGCGAGATGATCGTCGGGTGGATGTTCTGCTCGACGAGCGTCTCCGCCCGCTTCAGCAGCTCCCCCGCGAGGACCACGGCCGTCGTCGTCCCATCCCCGCACTCCTGGTCCTGGGTCTTCGCCACCTCGACCAGCATCTTCGCGGCGGGGTGCTCGACGTCCATCTCCTTCAGGATCGTGACCCCGTCGTTCGTCACGACCACGTCGCCCATCGAATCGACGAGCATCTTGTCGAGCCCGCGCGGTCCGAGGGTCGACCGGACGGCATCCGCGATCGCCTTGGCCGCCTGGATGTTGTTGGCCAGTGCGCCGCGTCCGCGTTCCCGCTTCGTTCCTTCCTTCAGCACCAGAATCGGCGTCTGTCCTGTCAGCATCGTTTTCACCCCAGAGCTTTCGCTCGGTTATCGAGTTGGGTATGAAAGCGGTTGTATTTGAATATTTCTAAGCGCGGTCTCCCTGTCTTGTTCCGGCCGGGGGGGCTATACCTTGATTAGAGTACGGCCCGGCGGGACGGTCGGAATGCGCACGGGAGCGTGGGTGCTGCGATCGTTCGCCCGGCTCCGGCGGTCGCCGTGGAGCGGACCGGCGCTCGTGACGATCGGCGTCGCGCTGCTCTTGACGGCCGTCCTCTTCGCGTACGCGCCGGTCGGCGCCTACACCGCGAACGTGACGCGGGGGGGAGTGAGCGCCTCGATCGCTCCGACCTCGCTCGCCGTATCGGGGGGCGCCGCGTCGTCGATCTCGATCCGGGTAGAGATCGATGCGTCCGTCCCGTTCTCCGCCCTGCGGATCGACGATCTCGGGTCGACGAACCACACCGTCTATGCCGCGACGTTCGCTCCCACGCGGTTCTACGTGGCGTCGTTCCCGTTCCCCTCGAGCGGCGCGAGCGCGTTGGAGCTCGCCGTAACGACCGCGAATGGGACGGTGGTGCTCCCGTCCGTCTCGCTCTCGACCGGCGGAGGAAACGGCGTCATCGGGGAGGCGGTCCTCGGCGCGGGGGTCGCGGCCTTCGCCGTCGGCTGGTGGGTCTACCCCGCCACGGCCCGACTGCGGCGGCCGTTGGTTGCGGGCCTCTTCGTCACGCTCGCGGTCGTCTTTTCCCAACGGTTCGACGAATTCATCTTGATCAGTGCCGGCGTGGCCGCGCTCCAGCACGTGAACCCGTTCGTCCCGTCGTCGGCGCTCGGCGGTCTCGGATGGGGCTATCCTCCGCTCTACGTCCCGTGGAGCGCCGCCGCCTCGGCGCTCGTCTACGGCCTGTCGGGAGCGTCGCTTCCGTCGTTCGCCTCGCTGGTCTACCCCGGGACGTCGGCCGCGAGCACGGTCGGCGGGCTATGGCGCCCGCTCTCGGGGCCGATCCTCCTCCCGCTCAACCTCGCGACCAAGCTCCCGATGATCGCCTCGGTGGTGTGGGTCTACTATCTGTTACGCGACCGGTTCGGTCTCACGACCGCGGGCAAGCTCTGGCTGCTCAACCCGCTCGTGCTGGTCGTCGGCGTCGTCTGGGGGCAGGTCGACGTGATCGCCGTGGCGTTCTTCCTCCAGGCGCTCTACGAATTCCGTCGGAACCGCCACCCCCGCGCCGCGCTGTATGCCTCGCTCGGAGCCGCGGTGAAGGTCTTTCCCGTGATGCTGTTGCCGTTCATCTTTCTCGAAAGCCGAGAGCGGTGGCGCACCGCGCTTGCGGTGCTCCCGGCGGTCGCTCTCTGCGCGCTCATCTACGCCTGGCAAGGCCCGATCGTTCCCGCAATCGAGGCCGTGCTCGGCGGGCAAGCGAGCGCGGCCGGCGTCGGCGTTCCGTTCTCGCCGTTCGGACTCTCCTGGCAGGTGCTGGTCCCGTCGACCGGGTTCGTTCCGCTCTCGCTCGTCGTCTTTCTGCCGGCGTACGTCGCGATCGTCGTCGCCTATGCGCGAGGGCGGGGCCCGATCGAGCCGTACCTCTTGCTCAGTCTCGTCGTCTTCTACCTCACGGTCGCCGCGTTGACCCCGCAGTTCTTCCTCTGGGCGCTGCCGCTGGTCCTGCTGGGCCGGGAGCGCTGGACGACGGCGGGGGTCTCCGGGCTCCCTCTCCTGTACGTCGCCACCAACTATAGCTTCCCCTACTTTGTCAACCCGGCCCTCTCGTACAACTCGTTCGCCTCCCCGTTCGGCCAGATCGAAACGGTTCGGCTCGCCGCGATCGGCGCGATCGACGGGCAGTCTGTGGTCATCGTCGCGACGGCCGTCTTCTTGCTCGTCTGGGGGGTGCACCTCGGGCGGCAGATCCGCGCGCGGTGGTCGGCCCCGACCCCGCCCCGCCCGGGCCTGCCGTCGGGCCGGTCCGTGGGACCGTCCGCTCCGTAGCCGGCCGCCCCGGACGCTACGCGCCGAACCGGCGGCGCCGGGTCTGGTACGCCCGGATCGCCCGGAGGAAGTCGAGTTCGGTGAGGCCCGGCCAGAGCACGTCCGAGAAGTACAGCTCGCTGTACGCCGACTGCCAGAGGAGGAAGTTGGAGATCCGCTCCTCCCCGCTCGTCCGGAAGACGAGGTCCGGATCGGGCAGGTCGGCCGTGTAGAGGTGCCGGCTCACGGTCGCCGCATCGATCGCCTCGGGCGCCAGCCGTCCGCTCGCGACCTCCCGGGCGAGCGACCGGATCGCCTCGACGATCTCGTCCCGCCCGCCGTAGGCGATCGCGACGTTGTAGAAGTACTGGTCGTAGTCGCGGGTCGCGGCTTCCGCGACATCGATCGCCGCCCGCACGCGCTCGGGTAGAACGCTCCGCTTGCCGATCGCCCGCACCCGGATCCGGTGGCGGTGGACCCGTTCGTCCGTCGCGATCTCCCGGAAGCTCCGCTCGAACAGCTCCATCAGCGAGTCGACCTCGCTCTTGGGACGGTTCAGGTTCTCCGTCGAGAGCGCGTAGACGGTCAGGATCCGGATGCCGACCTCGAGGCACCAGTTGAGCAGCTCTTCGAGCCGGTCTTTCCCCCGCTCGTGGCCCTCGCGCACGTTCAGCCCGCGCTCCTCGGCGAATCGGCGGTTGCCGTCCATGATGATGGCGAGGTGCTTGGGGACCGGTTCCCGCACGATCTGCGCGAGGAGCCGACGCTCGGTCGCCCGTCGTATCGCGTCGCCGACGAGCCCCGTGATCCGCTCCGCCGCGTCGTCGTTCGTCTCTGCGGGGGGAGGCGTCACGGACGACCTAGCCGGTGCGGCCATAAACGGTTGAGCCCGCGAGAGTGGGGGGCGCCCTGGTCGGGAGTTCCGGGGCCCGGCGGTTCGGCCGGATCCGTTCGAACCCGAGTTCCAGGCTCGACAGGCCTAGATCCTAGACCACTAGACTACCAGGGCAGCCCGGCGCCGGTACGCCCGCCCCGCTATGAACCTTTGGCTGGGGGCCGCTAGCGTTCCTGCGCGAGTCGCGATTCCCCCACCTTGAGAAGCCCCGCGCGCACCGGCGGCCGCTCCGCCGCGGCGTCGACCTTCGAGCGTTCGGCCACGGGGCGCGGCGCGGTTGCGGCCATCGGCCAGACGCGCATCTCCCGGGCCGCCGCCCGGCGGGCGTGGGCGGCGACGACCGAACCGACCTCGAGCAGCGCGGCGAACGGAAGGTAGCCGGCCTCGCCCGGATGCTCCCGCAAGAACCGTCCGAGCGTGGCGACCGCGCGGGCCGGACGGCGAAGCAGGGTCGAGCCGAGACTGATCGTGGCGCGTTCGGGAATCACGCCGAACTCGACGTGGCCGAGGTTGACCCGCAGCCGCTGCACCCACAGGTCGCGAAGCGAGACCGGCGCGAAGTTGGTCGCGACCAGGTCGCGGGCGTAGCCGATCCGATACCCGAGGCAGCGGGCGACGTCGCAGCTGAACGCGTCTTCGTTGATCGACTCGGAGACCGGCACGGCGACCTCCGGGCGGAACGCTTGGACCTCGCCGCCGACCATGAACTCCCCGCGATCCGCCTTCTCGGCGAGGAACGTGTCCCGCACTTCCCACATCGCCCGGCTCACGCGGCTCCAGAAGCCGCCGGTCGCCGTCTGGCGGATGCGCGGGAGGACGAGCCCCACCTCGTCGGTCAGCCGGCAGGCGAGCTTCGGAAGGAGTCCCGGCGGGATCCGCACATCGCCCGAGATCGCGAACACGATCTCGTCCGGGCGCACCCGGGCCACGCCTGCGTTGAACGCCCGCGCCTTGCCTCGCCGCTCGGCCTGGTAGACGAGCTCGATCGGCCGGTCGCGGATCTCCCGTTCGACCTGGCGCACGTCGAGGTCGCCTTCGGCGATGAGCACGAGCCGATCGACGCCGAGCTCTTCGAACGACCGAACGTAGTGCACGACGTCACTTGGCGCCCCGTAACTGAACACGAGCGCGACGGTCGGCCGATTCGCCATGCCGGGGGCAAGGTCGTTCACCCCTTGTATACCCTCGCCTTCGGCCGAACCGCGGGCCGCGGGTCGGTCTTTCCCCAGGGGACACCCCCGGCGTGCCGGTCGAGCGGCTCGTTTATCTATCCGGCCTTTCCGTTGTCGTTCGGGACGGAACGGCGATGCCGACGGTCACAGGGTGGGTCCTGCTCTTCGGTGCGATCCTGCTCGGCCTGATCGCGCTCCACCATTACGGCTACGACGCGACCGGGATGATCTCGAACGGCGTGCGGGCCGCGGTGCGCGTGCTGAATCAACCGCTCTTCTGAGGACGGCGCTCCCGTCGGGCGAGGGCGCGCGCGAGGTCGCGCGGCCGATAGACGCCGTCCGGCGTGACGAACGCCGTCACGAGGTGGCCCGGCGTGATGTCGAACGCGGGGTTGCGCGCCGAGCTCGAACGGGGGGCGGCGCGCCGCGTCCCCCAGCGGAGGAGCTCTTCGGGGCTCCGCTCCTCGACCGGGATCGCATCGCCCGTCGCGCGGCGCGCGTCGAACGTCGACCACGGCGCGGCGACGTAGAACGGAACGCCGTTCTCCCGCGCGACGACGGCCTTCTCGTACGTGCCGATCTTGTTCGCCGTGTCCCCGTTCCGGGCGATCCGGTCGGCGCCCACGATGACGGCGTCGACCTCGCCGCGGCGCATGAAGTAGCCGGCGGCGTTGTCGGCGATGACCGCGTGCGGGATTCGCTCGCGGGCGAGCTCCCACGCCGTGAGACGGGCCCCTTGCAGGAGCGGGCGGGTCTCATCGACCCAGACGAACAGCTCCGGCCGTTCGGTGTGGGCGAGCCGGATCGGCGCGAGCGCGGTACCCCACTCGACCGTCGCCAGCGCGCCGGCGTTGCAGTGGGTGAGGACCCGCTCGACCCGTCGGAGCAGCGGCGCGCCGTGGCGGCCGATGCGCCGGCACGCGTCGACGATCTCGGCCCGGTAGGCGTCCGCGGCCGAGAGCGGGTCGTCGCCGTCCCGCCACGCGCGCGCGACCCGGTCGACCCCGACGGCGAGGTCGACCGCCGTCGGTCGGGTCGCGAGGAGGAGGCGACGGGCGGCCGCCACGGTCCACCGGCCTTCGCGGGACGCCAGCGCCATCCCGTAGGCCCCCGCAACGCCGATCGACGGGGCGCCGCGGATCGCCATGCTCCGGATCGCGTCCGCCACCTCACGGACCCGGGCGAACCGTCGGATGATCAGCCGGTCGGGCAGCGCGCGTTGGTCGATCGCCCAGAGGCGTCCGCGATCAAAGCCGAGCGCCCGGACCGCCGCCACCGTCGCTACCCCTCGAGCGTCCGGAGGAGATCGATCCACGCCGGTTCGACGCGGCGCGTCGCTCCGACCGCTTGATCGAACGGGATCGCGGCGATCTCGCGCCCTCGAAGGACCGCGACGACCCCGAGCTGTCCGGAGAGCGCGAAATCGACGGCCGCGGCGCCGAGGCGGCTCGCGAGGACCCGGTCGAAGACGACCGGCGGGCCCCCGCGCTGGATGTGGCCGATCTGCGCGCTCCGGGATTCCACGTGGGTCGCTGCCTCGATCCGACGCGCGATCTCCTGGCCGACGCCCCGCTCCCCGAGGAGCTCGTGGCCGAATTCGTCCCGGCCGCCGGCCGAGCCTCGCCGTCCGAGATCGATCCCCTCGCTCGCGATGACGACCGCATAGCCCCGGGCCTCGACCGCCCGCCGGACGGCGGCGATCATCGCGGCCTCGTCGTAGGGGACCTCGGGAAGGAGGGTGACGTCCGCCCCGCTCGCGAGGCCGGTGAGCAGTGCGACCCAGCCCGCATGGCGTCCCATCACCTCGAGAACGACGGCGCGGTGGTGGCTTTCCGCCGTGTCTCGCAGCCGCTCGGCGGCCTCGGTCGCCACGCTCACCGAGCTAAAGAAGCCGAACGTCCAGTCGGTCCCCTCGACGTCGTTGTCCATCGTCTTCGGCACGCCGACGACCCGGCCGCCGCGCCGGTGGAGCTCCCGAGCGGCCGAGAGGGTATCGTCCCCGCCGATCGCGATCAGCGCGTCGACGCCGCTCGCGCGGAGCGTCTCGATCACGCGCCGCGCGTCGTCCTCCTTCGCGAACGGGTTCGTCCGCGAGCTGCCGAGGATCGTGCCTCCCTTGCCGACGAGGCCGCGGACGTCCGACGGGTCGAGCGGGCGGCTTTGGCCGTCCCGCACGCCCTTCCAGCCGTCCAAGAAGCCGACGGTTCGGTGGCCCCGCGCCGCGGCGCGAAGCACGACGGCGCGGATGGCGGCGTTCAACCCCGGGCAGTCGCCGCCTCCGGTCAGGACGCCGACCGTCACGCTTCGACCTCGAGGTACCCTCGTGGGGTGGTCGTGAGGAATTCGTAGCCGTTCTTCGTCACGAGGATGTCGTCCTCGATGCGGACCCCGCCCCGGCCGGGCAGGTAGATGCCGGGCTCGACCGTGACGACCATCCCCTCTTCGAGAGGGTCGTCGGTGGTCGGGCCCATCGAGTAGCCGTCGTGCACGGCGAGGCCGACGGAGTGGCCGAGGCCGTGGGTGAAGCGGCCCTTCCACGGGGAGGCGTCGATGACTCGCGCGGCGGCGAGATGGGCCTCCTTCCCGGGTACCCCGGGCCGGATCACCTCCAGCGCTGCGGCTTGGGCGGCCTCGACGGTCGTGTGCACGCGAGCCATCTCGTCGTCGTGCCGGCCGAAGTGGAACGAGCGGGTGATGTCGCTCGCGTAGCGCCGGTACCACGCCCCGAAGTCGCAGACGATCGAGTCGCCGCTGGCGAGCCGGCGCTCCTGGGGATAATAGTGAGGCTCGGCGCTCTTCGGACCGAAGCCGACGATCGTCGTGAACGACCGGCCGCTCGCGCCCGCCTGCATCATCGCGTGCTCGATCTGCGCGGCGAGCTCGAGCTCGGTGATCCCTTCCGCTAGCCAGCCGGGGATCTCTCGACCGACGCGCGAGCCGATCTCGGCCGCCCGTCGGATCCGTTCCACTTCCGCGGCGTCCTTCGTCACCCGGGCCTTGCGGAAGCCGGCGCTCGCGTCCACCCACGTAGTGCCGGGCCGCATCTTATCGAGGCGCCGGTACCACTCGTGGGTGAGCTCCCGAAAGTTGAGCCCGATCCGCGAGACGCCGCGGAGCAGCTCGGCGAGCTCGCGTTCGAGGGATTTCGGGTCCGCCGGCGAGGTCGGGGCGACGTGGATCGTGACCGATGGGTCGTCCTTCGCGGCTTGATGCGCGGTCTCGGCCTCGAGGGGGGAGCTGTACACGTGCAGCGCGCCGTCCGGGAAGGCGACGGCGACGGATCCTTCGAAGAGGCCGCTCGGGACGTCGAACAGGTAGAAGAACGAGCTGTCGATGAACGGGTCGGTCGCGTTCGCGAGCAGCAGGGCGTCCGGCGGATTCTCCAATTGGCGGAAGACCTTCTCGACCCGTCGCTTCATCGCGCGACGTAGGGCGACTTCGCTATCAAGATTTGGGCTCGGGGCCGATCCCCGCGGAGCGCGGCGGTCCCCCGGTCGGCGGCGACGGCTCGGCCGGCGCGGCCACGAGGTCTTTGCGGCTCAGCCGAAGCTCCCGGGCGGCCCGGACCTCATCGACCCGGCCGACCGCGAGGGCGGTCGGGGCCGCCTTCAGCCGCTCGGAAGAGTCGGTCGCGGCCCGCCGGAACGCCTCGACGAACTGGTCGAGCTCCCGCCGGCTCTCCGTTTCCGGGAACTCGATCATGAGCGCCTCGTCGACGAGGGTGGGGAAGTAGACGGTCGGCGCGTGGACGCCCTCGTCCAATAGCCGCTTCGCGAGGTCCGCGGTCCGGACGCCCCGGGCCTTGAGCGGAGCGCCGGAGAGGAGAAACTCGTGCTTGACGAGCGGGCGGAACGGCCGCGGCAGGATCGAGCCAAGGCGGTGGCCCAGGTAGTTCGCGTTCAGGACGGCGCGTCGCGCGACGGCCCGGAGGCCGTCTTCGCCGTGGTAGCGCAGGAAGGCGTACGCCCGCAGATCGAGGCCGAAGTTCCCGTACGCCGTCTTGATCTTGCCGATCGATTTCGGCCGGTCGTAGTCGAGGACGAACCGGCGGCCGACCTTTCGGACGCGGGGGATCGGGAGGTACGGCGCGAGCCGCTCCGACGCGGCCAAGACGCCCGCTCCCGGGCCGCCGCCGCCGTGCGGCGTTGCGAACGTCTTGTGGAGGTTGAGGTGGGCGACATCGAACCCCATGCGGCCGGGGTTCGTGATGCCCAAGATCGCGTTCAGGTTCGCCCCGTCGTAGTAGAGGAGCGCGCCCGCTTCGTGGACGATCTGGGCGATCTCGAGGATCTCGGTCTCGAACAGCCCGGTGGTGTTCGGGTTCGTCAGCATGAAGCACGCCGTTCGGTCGCTAACCGCCGCCCGCAGCGCCTCGACGTCGACGCACCCGTCGCGCGAGCGGATCTCCCGGGTCTCGAACCCGGCCATCGCCGCCGACGCCGGATTCGTCCCGTGGGCGGTGTCGGGAAGGAGCACTTCGCGCCGGCGCTCCGACTCGCCGTGGTCGCGCAGGTAGGCCCGGACCATCAGGAGCGCGGCGTACTCCCCGTGCGCGCCGGCCGCGGGCTGGACCGAGGCTTCGGCCATCCCGGTCACCTTCGCGAGCGCGCGTTCGAGCCGCCAGAGGATCTCGAGCGCCCCCTGCACGGTCGACGCGGGCTGGTACGGGTGGAGTTCCGCGACTCCCGCCCGCCGCGCGAGCATCTCGGAGAGCTTCGGGTTGTACTTCATCGTGCACGAGCCGAGCGGATACGCCGAGGTGTCGATGCCGAAGTTCATCTGGGAGAGCCGCGTGTAGTGGCGGACGACTTCGGGCTCGCTCAGCTCCGGCCAATCGAGCGGCCGGCGGCGGCGCAGCCGTTCGGGGATGCCGGTGATCGGCGGCGGGGGCGGGCCGGCCGTCGCGGGCGGTGCGAGCTCCCAGAGGAGCGGCTCGTCCCACCGGGCCTGGCGGAACGTCACGGTGCGCCTCCTTCGAGGATCGACCGCGCCGCGCGGACGTAGCGCTGGATCGCCCGGTCGTCCGTCGTCTCCGTCGCCGCGACCAAGATCCGCTCCGGGTCCCGCGGCCGTCCGGGCCGGGGGTCCGCGAGGTCGATCCCCCCGAGCACCTTGCGCCGGGCGAGCCGCTCGAGAAACTCGGCCGCGCTTCCGCGGCCGAGCTCGATCGTGAACTCGCTCAGGAACGGCGATTCGAATCGGGGGGCGTCGAGCCCGTCGATCTCGCCGAGGGCCGCGGCGAGCGTGCGGGCGTGCTCCGAAAGCTCGGTCGCGATCCGGGCGAGCCCCCGCGGTCCCTGGAGCGCCGCGTAGAAGAGGAATCCGAGCGCGATCAACGAGTCGTTCGTGCAGATGTTCGACGTCGCCTTCGACCGACGGATGTGCTGTTCGCGCGTGGTGAGGGTAAGGCAGAACGCCCGCTCTCCGCGGGCGTCAACGGTCGCCCCGACGAGGCGCCCAGGGGCTTGGCGAACGTGCTCCCGGCGGCAGGCGAAGAGGCCGAGCAACGGTCCGCCGAACGAGGGCGGCAACCCGAACCCTTGGCCCTCCCCGACCACGACGTCCGCCCCGTACGCCCCGGGCGGCTCGAGCACGCTGAGGGCGAGCGGGTCCGCGTGCACCACGACGGGCACGTCCTTCGCGAGCGACTTGAGATCGGGCAGCGCCTCGTCGAGGTGCCCGAACCCGTTCGGAAGGTCGGCGAGGACGCCGAACACATCGCCCCGGGCGAGCTCCTCCGTCAGGCGGCCGGTGTCGAGACACCCCGTCGTCTCGTCGTACGGAATCTCGGTGACGATGAGATCCGGCCCGCTCGCGTAGTTCGCGAGCACGCTCTTCTCCTCCCACGGCAGGCTCGCCGGGATGAGGAACCGTCGTCCGTCGTGGATGCGTCGGCAGAACAGCAGGCTCTCCCCCAGCGCGGAGGCGCCGTCGTACAGCGAGGCGTTCGCAACGTCAAGTCCCGACAGTTCGACCCACAGGCTCTGGAACTCGAAGAGAGCCTGCAGCATCCCTTGGCTCGCCTCGGGCTGGTACGGCGTGTAGGAGGTGTAGAACTCGCTGCGCGAGAGCAGGGCGTCGAGGGCGGCCGGAGTGTAGCGAGTCGCGACCCGGCCGCCCAAGAACTGGGCAAAGCGCGAGTACGGCTTGTTGCGGCTGAGCAGGCGGTCGACCTCTTGGACGACCGCTCGCTCGTCCGCGCCGGCCCCGAGGCCGAGACGCCCCACGCGGGCCTTCCGAGGGACGTCGCGGAAGAGTTCCTCGATATCGCGGAGGCCCAGCTCGCCGAGCATCGCCGCTTCTTCGCGCGGGTCGTCCCGGATCCACCGAGGCACAGTCTGATTCCCGGAGGTCGCGCACGGTGGGCCGGCCATAAATCCGTATCTCCACCGGGCGGTCCCCGCGGCCCGGTCCGGCCGGGCGCCTCGGGGCGGCCGACCGCCCGACCCACCTCGCTTAAGGGTCCGTGCGGTCCCTCTCCGCCGATACCCGATGAGGCGACGGCGGACGGCGGAGACGAGGCGGCGCCCGCCGGTTTCTTCGCGGACGACCCCTCGGCGCCCCCCTCGGGGACCGCGGGGCCGATGGCCCGGCCCGACGGACAGCCGCCGGTCCGCCGAGCTCCTCGACATCGCGTTCCGTCGGGCGTCGACGGTGTCCCCCCGATCGGGGGAACGAACCGACTCTGACCGCCTGCGCGCCCGGCTCAAGGTGGTCCGCAGCTCGGCGACCGTGCTCCGGCACTTGAGACGGCGATCGAGCCGGTTCGTCCGATCCCCGCTCACCCCGCTCGAGCGATCGCTCGTGGCCCGGCGGTTCGGAGCCGACGCGCTCGACCGGTCGCTCCGGCGGCTCGCCCGGGCGTCCGAGCGGATCCGATCGCTCGCTCGGCAGACCGAATCCGAGCTCGCGCGGGCGACCGGCCGAACGTCGGCCGAGCTCGGCGAGCGGGTTCGGGCGTTCTACGGGCGGCTGGCGAGCCACGTCCGGGAGATCGACGACGACCTCGACCGGCTCGAGGCGATCGACCGTTTCCTATCGGAGCGGCCGGCGATCGATCCCGCGCGGCCGACGGTCGTGGTCGCGGGATTCCCGAACGTCGGGAAGTCGTCGCTCGTCGCCCGCCTCTCCTCCGCGCGTCCCGAAGTCGCGCCGTACCCGTTCACCACCCGGTCGCTGCAGGTCGGCCATGCCGACCTCGGGTTCGACCGGCTGCAGGTCGTCGACACCCCCGGGCTCCTCGGACGGGCCGACCGGACCAACCCGGTCGAAGACGAGGCGCTTGTGGCGGTCGAGCACGCCGCCACGATCGTCGTCTTCGTGATCGACCCGACCGAGAGCTGTGGCTATCCGCTGGCGGAGCAGGAGCGTCTGCTCGAGACGTTCCGGCGGCTGCGACCTAACGTGCCGATCGTGGAGGTCGAAACGAAATCCGACGTGCGCCGTCGCCCGTCGGGCCGGCTCTCGGTCTCGGCGGTGACCGGCGAGGGGATCCCCGAGCTCGTCGCCCGGATCGAGCGGGAGATCGCGGCGCAGCCCCGGCCACCGCCCCCTCCGGTCGATCACGACGGGGCGACCGATTAGACCGAGAACGCTTGGCCGTTCTCCGGCACCACGACCTCGACTTCGCCGTCGAGCGCCTCTTTCAGGGGCGTGCGATCATCGCCGTGCATCAGCACCGCGGTCTTGGCGCGGCTCGCCCGGACGAGCGCGACGAGGTCGGAATGGCCCGCGTGCGCGGAGAAGTCGAACTTCCGCACCTCGCACTCGGGCCGGATCGTCACTTCATCGACCGTGAGGGTTCCTTGGTCTAGAAGCTGGCGACCGTTCGAGCCGTCGACTTGGAAGCCGGTGAGCAGGATCGACCAGCGGGGATCTCGGTAGACCTCCCCGATGTAGTAGAGGACCGGGCCGCCGTCGAGCATCCCTCCCGTCGTCACGATCACGTCGGCCTCGCGGAGCGCCTTCTTCCGGTCCGACGGATGCTCGACCACGGTGACGCCCTCGAGGGCCCGACGAAACCGCTTCGCATCCGCGAGGTACTGGGGCGCGCTCGCGTAGATCTCGTTCACCTGACGGGCCATTCCGTCCAGGTACGTCGTGAACCCGCTCGAGGCGAGCGTCAGCAGGACCTCCTGCGCCCGTCCGACCGCAAACGCCGGCACGATCGCCTTGCCGCCCCGTTCGAGCGTCTCCTCGATCTTCGCCAGGAACTCGGCCTCCGTGGTCCGGCGGTCCGGATGGTCCCGTCCCGCGTAGGTGCTCTCGATCACGATCACGTCGCACTCGAGGCCCTCGGCGGCCGGGACGAGGCGCGTCGCCCGCGTCTGCACGTCGCCCGTGAACAACAGATCCTTCGACCCGCGATAACGGAACATCGTCGCGCCCGGGATGTGACCGGCGAGCGTCAGGTCGACCTCGATGCCGCGGTGCCGAAACGAGCTGCCCGCCTCGGCCGCCGTGGTCCGGGCCTCGAGCGCGCGGATGTCCTGCGATTCGAACGGCGACAGGTAGCCGTTCAACCGAGCGATCTTGAGCGCGTCTCGGGTGAGCACCCCCGCGACCGCGAGCGTGACGGGCGTCGCCACGAGGCGGCCTTTCGGTAGGCGGCTCAAGATCGGGGTCATCCCCGAGTGGTCCAGATGCGCGTGGGAGAGGAACGCGGCGTCGACGTTCGTCGGGGGTGGCCGGGGATACGCGGGCGGATCGGTCGGGGTGATCCCGTAGTCGAAGAGGAGCGTGCGCCCTTCGTCCCGGACCACGAGGCCGAGCGAGCCGACCTCCGACGCCCCCCCGAGGAATTGGAGTTCCATCGGCGCGCGGACCTGGACGGGTTACTTAACGATGCCCGCGTTGCGACTCCCTTGGGTCCCCGCCCCCAACCCGTACGCCGCCCGGTCTCCTCCGCGTCCCCGGGGCAAAGCGCTGATTAGGCCCGGTCGGCTCGCTGGGGCGTGCCGCCGTCCGGGCGTCCGGAGCTCGAGATCCTGTTTCGGATCGGTCTCGCCGTTCACCGCGTCGTCCGAGAGGCGGAGAGCTCGCCGCGCCGGGCGGACATCGTGGCGATGGGCGCGGACGGCTCCCCGACCGAACGGATCGACCGGATCGCGGAGGAGGAGATTCTCCGCCTGCTCGACCGCGAGGGCGTCGATTGGAACTTCGTGAGCGAAGAGGCGGGCGCGGTGGAGCGCGGGGGGCGCGAGACCCTGGTCGTCGACCCGATCGACGGCAGCTCGAACGCCGTCCGGGGATTCCCGTTCACGTCGATCTCGCTCGCGCTCGGTCGCGACACGCTCGACGGCATCGACATCGGCGTGATCCATGACCTGTACCGAAACTCGACGTTCTGGGCCGTCCGGGGCGAAGGGGCGTTTCGGGACGGACGGCGCCTCCGACCGCGGCCGTTCGACCCGAAGCGAGAGTTCCTGCTGGTCAGCCTCGGTCGCTACTCGAGCGAAGAGTCGCTCCGCCACGCCCGCCGCGCCCGCCGCGCGCGCTCGCTCGGCTGCGCCTCGCTCGAGATCGCGAGCGTGGCCGAAGGCACCGCCGACGGCTACTACTTCAACAGCTCCGTCGACGAGCGGAACCTCCGGGCGACGGACATCGCGGCGGCGTACCGCATCCTGCGGGAGGCGGGCGGCGGCCTCGAAGACGCGCACGGCCGCTCGATCGATGATTTCCCGCTCGGCGTCGAGCGGCGGACGAGCCTTTTCGCTTGGGGCGATCCCGCGTACCGCGCCGCGTTCCCGGAGCGTAGTCGGTGAAGCTCGCGTTGCTCGCCCACCCGCGAAAGCCCCGCGCGCTCGAGCTGTTGCGGTTCGCGGTCGAGCTGGTCGGCGGTCGGGCCGAGCTCGTCGTCGCGAGCGACGGACCCGCGGACGAATCGGTTGACCTTCCAACCCGGCCGATCGAGCAGGTCGACGCGGACGTCGTCGTCGCGGTCGGCGGGGACGGGACGTTTCTCCAAGCGGCCCGACGGACGGAGACGCCGATCCTGCCGATCAACGCGGGGACGGTCGGCGTCTTGGCCGAGATTGACGGCAACCGGCCGGAGGCGTTCCGGGCCGCCATCGACCGACTGCTGTCGGGCGAGTACCGGATCGAAGAGCGGTCGAAGCTGAGCGCGCGGGTCGGAGAAACGCTGCTCCCCGACGCCGTCAACGAGGTCGTCGTCCACGCCGCGCGGGTGGGTCGGATGGGCGAATTCGCACTGGACGTCGACGGCCGGCCCGCCGGGCGCCTGCGCGCCGACGGGCTGGTCCTCGCGACGCCGACCGGCTCGACGGGCTATGCGCTCAGCGTCGGCGGGCCGATCGTCGACCCGGCGATCGACGCGATCGTCCTCGTGGCGATCGCGCCGTTCCGCCTACCGGGCCGGGCGGTGCTCGTCGACCCGCTGAGCGCCCTGACCGTCCGTCCGCTCTCGACCGCGCCGGGAACGCTCGTCTTGGTCGACGGCGGCCGAGAGGTCGAGGTCCCCGTGGGCGGCTCCGTCCTCGTCTACCGCTCCGCGCGCCGCGCCCGATTCGTCCGGTTCGGCCTGCGGTTCTTCGACCGGCTTCGGGACAAACGGATCCTCCCTTGGGAGGATGAGCCGGTCGCCCCGAATGGGCGCTCTGACGATGTTCCGACCTCAGCGTGAGCGGGACCGCATCCGTCGGTTCAGCGAGCCCGCGACGGCGATCACGCGCAACGCGCTCGCGAGCGCCCTCGCGAGCGCCCGCTCCGCCTATCCGAACGAATTCGGCGGGCTGTTGCGGCTCACGGGACCGCGGCTGATCGGCGAGCTACTGCTGCTACCCGGCACCACCGCGGGCCGGCGGCACGCGAACTTCCAGCTCTGGATGCTTCCCGCCGACGTCGCCATTGTCGGCACGGTCCACTCCCATCCGTCCGGAGCCGTCCACCCGTCGGAAGCCGATCTTCAGCTGTTCCGGCACTGGGGGCGGCGGCACCTGATCCTAGGCTATCCGTATTCGGAGCGGGACTGGCTCGCGTACGACGGAAACGGGCGGACTATTCCGCTCACGGTCGTGGACGGACCCCGACCGGTGGCGCCGCCCGCGCCCCCTCGCGACCGGGCCGGTCGCTGATCCGCCCGCGCGACCCGCTCACTCGCGCAGCGGGATCGTCGGGAGCGGCAGGCGATCGGGGGTGCGGTTCGGGTCGGTGATCGGCCGGCCCGGTCGGCTCGACGGGCTCCAGAGACCGTTCATCTTGGCAACCAGTTCGAGGAACGCGACGAAGCCGCGGAACGCCCCCCGATACGCGGTCGTGTGACGCCCCTCCCAATCGAAGAAGTCGTCGAGCATCACCTTCGACTGCCGGAGGCCGTGCGTCAAGGCGCGCTTCAGCAGCTCCTCCTGCACGGGCGACAGCCGGTCCCGACGGAACCAGTCCCGCGATTTGAGGTGGCCGAGCGGGACGAAGAACATCGGCACGAGCAGCGCCTTGAAATCCCAGAGGTCGTCGATCAGGTCGATCGTCTTGAGAACGTCGTCTTCTGTCTCCTGGGGCAGTCCGACGATGAACGTGCAGGCCGGATAGACGTGGTTGTCGTTCATCAGGCCCGCCGCCTGGACGACGAGCTCGGGCCACTGCGACGCCTTGAACGGCGCGACCTTCCCCGGCATCGCCGCCGTGATCATGCGGGGGGAGCCGGTCTCGACGCCGACCTCGACGCCCCACCACTTCTGGCGGTCGTCGATCAGCACCTCGGCGCACTTCGACAAAAGCTTCGGCTTCGTCATCAACGAGGCGACCGCCACGTGGCTCCAGCCGACCTGCTCGTAGTAGCGCTTCGCGAGCCGAAGCAGCGGGATCAGCTTCTCCTCGCGCGGCATGACGTTCGGGCTGCCGTAGAAGTACACGTCATCGGAGTGCAGGATCCCCTTGCGCACGCCGATCGTCGCGTTGACCTTCAGCTCCTCCTCAATCTTCTCAAGCGGATACCATCGGGTCGGCCGCGTCGTGACGGAGCAGAACGAGCAGCCCCGGCAGCACCCTCGGCCGATCTCGATCAGGCCGTTCACGCTCGGGTACTTGATCGAGCTGATCTGCTCGACCTTCGGCGCTTCCTTCGGGGCGAGCACGACGTGCGGGGGGAGAAACTCGTCCGCGAGCGCCTTCTTCACGATCTCGCGGACGTAGACGTCGCCTTCGCCCTCCACGACGCTGTCGATTCCCCCGAACGAATCGACGAACTCTTGGATCCACGGGAGCTTGAGCCGGGTCGGCGGCGCGAGCTGCCAGGCGCACGGGCCGCCCGCGATGATCTTCATCCCTTGGGCGCGCGCCTGGATCACGCACGGCTGCGTGAGCATCCGCTTGAAGTTCAGGCAGTTGAGCGTCTCCTTGTGCATCACCCCGCCGAACGTCGAACTCGGCGGGTTCAGGCCGAAATAGTCGTGGCCCGAGATCAGGAGGACTTTCGCCTCGCCCGGCATGTAGCGCGAAAGGTAGCTCGGGTGGACGATCCGCGCGTCGATCCCGGCGTCGATCAGCGACGCCTCGATCTTGCGCATGCCGTACGGCGCCTGCTGGGGGTAGCCGTGCTCGTCGACCGGCATGTCGGGGTAGAAGAGCCGCTTGTAGACCCGCTCGGGAAAGACGTAGGCGGGCGTGGTCGTTCCGAAGCCCAGGAACTCCTTGCCGTTGTGGTTGCTCATCATCGTCCAGTCGCAGGTGATGACGACTTCGGGCATCTTCGCTCCTCGAGGGCCCCGGGGGGCCTCTCGTCGCACGATGGCCGCCTTCTTATCGGTTGCGAAGCTCAGGCAGCGAACGGCGACGCCGTCCGGCCCGGCGAGGCGTGACCCCCGAACGCCGCTCAGTCGATTCCGGGGTCGTCGTCGTCCTGGGTCAGCGGGCCCTCCGGAAGATCCCCGTTCTCGTCGGATCCTTCCGGCTCTTCGGCGCCGCGAAACGCCGGATCCCGTTGGAGTAGGTGGATCCGCACGCAGTCGCGGTGGGCGGGGTGGCCGTTCCAGCTGCTCGTCTCCGCGGCCGCCCCGAGCGGGGCCTTGCAGAGGTAGCAGATCTCGGGCGGGGCGACGATCCAGTCGATCCGTCGGGGAAGCGCGGTCACGGGGGTTTCGCCACCCGGAAGAGCGCGGGCTCGCTTTCTACCTTTCTCCCGCCGGACGGCGCTCGTGGCGGGCAGGACCACTGTTATGGGCGGCGATCCGTTGCGGCGAGCCGTGGACACCCTCGAGGAGATCCGTCGCCGTCGGCTCTCCCTCGGCGTTTCGCTTGGGGAGATGGCCCGGGCCGTCGGCCGCTCCGACGCCACGTTGAGCCGGATCGAGCGCGGCCAGATCCGGCCGTCGTACGAGCTCGTCCAGCGGATTCTGTCGTACCTCGAGAGCCGGGAAGGCCTCGCCACCCCGTCCCTCACGGCCCGCGACGTGATGCGGCCGGCGCCGACGGTCGTCGACGCCGGCGCGTCGATCGCGGAAGCCGCGCGCCTGATGGAACGGGGCGGATTCTCGCAGCTGCCGGTCCTCGAGGGGAACCGCGTGAGCGGCGCCGTTTCGGAGGCGGCGGTGCTCCGAGCGCTCGCCGAGGACGGGGCGCGGCGACGGAAGGTCGGGGACGTTCAGGAGGCGGCGTACCCGCAGGTCGACCCCGGCTTCCCGGCTGATTTGCTCACGGTCGTCCTCACGCGGTATCCGGCGGTCCTCGTGCTCGAGCGAGGGCGGCTGATCGGGATCGTCACGAAGACCGACCTGATCCGGGGGCTGCGCGGCACGCCGCTCCGCCGGCCTCCTTCGGGTCGGGAACCCGCCGACCGTTTCCGTACGAGCTGATAATTTATCCGCCCGCCCGGGCGGTCGAACAGCCGACGGAGGTCGGGGGCGTTGGACGTAGCCGTTCGGCAGCGGATCCGGCCGTCGTCGAACGATCTCTGGTTCCTCGCCTACCTCCCGCTCGCGATCTCGGACGGCATCGCGACGCCGCTGATCCCACTGTTGGCGCTGCAGAAGTTCGGCGCGTCGGCGCTCGTCGTCACGATGGTGATCGCCGCGAGCGGCGTCTCGCAGGTCCCGTTCACGATCCTCTGGGGCAACCTCTCCGACCGCGTCGCGCATCGGAAGTACTTCCTGGTCGGGTCGTTCGTGGCGACCGGCGTTTCGGTGTTCCTCATCTCGCTCGCGAACGACCTCTCGACGTTCTTCTGGTTCAACGTCGTTGAGGGCCTTGCGTCCGCGGCGAGTGCCCCGATCGGGACGATGCTCCTGTTGGAGACGCGTCACAAGCGCTGGTGGCCGGAAGATATCGGACTGTTCGGCCTGATCTCCGGCCTCGGGACGACGATCGGCCTCGCCCTCGGGTTTCTATTGCTGTTCGTCCTCGGCTTCGGGGAGCCCCCGGTCATGCTCATGACCCAGCTCCTGTGGGTGTCGGGGGCGCTCGCGCTGTTCGCTTCTGCGATCGCGTGGGCGTGGATCGAGGAGCCGACCGTCCGCATCGAGCGGCGGTCCGTTTCGGGGCTGCTTCACTTGCAGCGGGGGGTGATCGAGCGGTTGCGCCACGTCCGCTCGCGGGTGCTCGGCCTCGTCGACCTCACCCGGCCGACTCTCCCCGGCACGCCGCGACGGGAGTACTGGTTCCTCGGAGCGCTCGCGGTGATGACGGTCGGCTTCAGCGTCTTCTACGGTCCGTTCCCGGTCTTCCTGTTCGAACAAGCGAAGTTCTCGGACGCGGCGGTCTTCATCGCCTATCTCGGATCGTCGGCCGCGTCGACCGCGCTGTTCTTCCATTCCGGCCGGGCCGTCGAGCGCCACTCCCCGAAGAACGTCTTTCTCGCCTCGCTCGGGGGCCGGGTCGTGCTGTTCCTGCTCTTTTTGTGGGCGCCCGCCTACGCGTTCTTCGGCGTCGGCACGTCGGCGCTCGTCGGTTGGCTGACCCTCCTGAACGCCTTGCTCGGGGTCAGCTGGGCGTTCATCAGCACCGCGAGCACGCTGTTTTTGATCCGGCTCGTCGGCCGGGCGAACCGGGGCAACGCCCTCGGATTGTACAACGCGATCGCGGGGGCCGGCGGCCTCGCGGGGACGGTCCTCGGCGGCGCCCTTTATTCGGCGTTCGGCGTCGGCCCGACGTACGGGTTCGCGGCCGGGCTCGTGATCGCGGGGGCAGCGCTCCTCGCGCCGATTCCGTATCACGTCTTCCACCTGTCGCGGACGGCGCGCGTGGGCGGGATCGGGACGGCGCGCGGCGGGCCTCCATCCGCTGTATCCCGGCCGGGCCGTTAGCCGCCCGGGCCGGCGCGGTGCGCATCAGCGTTATCACGCCGTCCCGCTCCTCGGCGGCGAGGAGCGTGTCGGAGAGCCGCGGAGCGCGCTGGCGTCGTCGGGCGGGCTGGTTCGTCCGGCACCCGTACCGGTGGAGCCGGTTCCTGATCGATCACGAGGTGCGCCATCAAGAGATGGCGTTCGGGGAGGACCCCCGATTTCTCGATTGGCGGACGCTCTACCGCCTCTGCCGACGCGAGCTCGCCCGGGTCGTCGGGGTTCCGACGAGCACGCTCGACGGATACTTCGCCGAGATTGCCCCGGCGCGCGTCGATCTCGCTCGGCAGCTCGCGGAGCTACCGCGGGCGGGCGCCCTCATGCAGGCCCCGCTGCTGTACGTCCTGGTCCGGGCGCTCCGTCCGCGCGCGATCGTGGAGACCGGTATCAGCTCCGGCTACAGCTCGTACTTCCTGCTCGCCGGCCTACGGGCGAACGGTCGCGGGCGCCTCGTCTCCCTCGGGCTCCCCGAAGTGGCGGTCTCCGTCGAGCACGAAGCCCGGTTCGCCCCCGAGCGTCGGGTCGGCGCCCGGCCGGTCGGCTGGCTCGTCCCGGACGAGCTGAGGGCGCCGTGGGAGATCCGCTTCGGACCGAGCGAGACCCTGCTCGAGCCGGTCGTGCGGGAGCTGGACGGCGACTTCGACGTCTTCCTGCACGATAGCGCCCACCGCTACGCGACGATGCGCTTCGAGTACGAGACCGCGTGGTCCCACCTCGGCCCCGGAGGGACCCTCTTGTCGCACGACGTGCATGCCTCGGCGGCCTGGCCCGAGTTCGTGCGCGCGCATCCGTCCGCGCCGGAGGCCGAGCTCGATCACGACCTCGGCATCGTCCGGCGCCTCGACGTTCCCGGCCGATGAGCGCGAGCGGATACGCTCCCCCCGCCGAAGACCGAGCAGTCGGGATCGAGTTCTATCTGTCGCGGTCCCCGGGCGTCCCGGGCCGGCTCAAGAGCGACGCGGGCGCGTTCCAGGTCCGCGAGATCAGCGAGTACCCGCCCCCGGTTCCCGACGGACCGTTCACCATCCTGCGGATCGAGAGCGCGAATTGGGAGCAGCACGACCTTGCGGACGCCGTCGCGCGAGCGATCGGTCTCCCCCGGGGGCGGCTGCGCTGGTCCGGCACGAAGGACCGGCGGGCGGTCGCGGAGCGGCTCTTCTCCTACCGGGGCCCCCCGCCGTCCGTCCCGCTCGACCTACCCGGCGCGACGGTCGTCGACGTCTACCGATCGCGGGTCGGTCTCGAGCTCGGCCGCCACTACGGCAACTCGTTCACGATCGAGGTCGACCAGCTCGACGCGCCGTGGTCGGTGGCCGGCCCCCGCTACGCCGCCGTCGAGGAGGAGCTGCGGGCCGCGGGAGGGTTTCCGAACTTCTTCGGTCGGCAGCGGTTCGGCGAGGTCCGGCCGGTGACGGCCGCCGTCGGCCGCGAGCTCGTCGCGGGCCGGATCGACCGCGCGCTCGACGTCTACCTGGCCGATCTCTCGGCGGCCCCGGCGGGGCCCGGCGCCGACGCCCGACGGGAGTACGCCCGGCATCACGATCCGGTCCGGGCCCTCCGGGAGTTTCCCCGTCACTTCACGTTCGAGCGGGCGATCCTTCGGGAGCTCGCGAACGGCCGGCCTCCCGAGCGCGCGCTCGGCGCGCTCTCGCGGGAGCTCCGGACGCTGTTCGTCCACGCCTACCAGTCGCTCCTGTTCAACCGGTGGCTGTCGATCCGCTGGCGATCGGGCCTGTCGCTGCGCACGCCCGAGCCGGGCGACCGGATCGTCGTCCGGGGTCGGGACGGGACGATCCGGGCGTCCGAACCGATTCCCGTGACGGCGGACAACGAATCCGAGTGCCGGGCGCTCGTGGCCCGGGGGACCGCGTGGCTCGCCGGCCCGCTCGTCGGCTACGGAAGCGACCTCGGAGACGGAGCGCCCCGGGAGCTGATCGATCGGGTGCTCGAAGACGAGCAAGTCACGCCGACGATGTTCCGGTTGCCGAACTTCCCCGACCTCGCGAGCCGCGGCACCTGGCGGCCGGCGCTCGTCGCGGTGCCGCGCACCGAACGCTCGGCCGTGGCCGACCCGGCCGCCACCGGGGACGGGGGAGGCCGGGTGCGGTTCGCGTTCGCGCTTCCGAAGGGGGCGTACGCCACGGTGTACCTGAGAGAGTTCCTGAAAACCGGGGCGACCGCCGTCCCGTAGGCTGCCCGTGGAGGACGGGCTACTAATACTCCAACCGGCGACACCGGCGCGAGGGACGCCGATGTCGGGGCATCCAGCCGCGCCGGGGCCGATCGTCGCGCCGGTCGAACCGACGGCGGCTCCTCGGTGGGCCGCCCGGCGGCCGACCGGGGTGCCGGATTTCGACACTCTGACCGGCGGTCTGCCGGCGGGCAGCGTCGTACTCCTGTTCGGCGAGGCGGGGAGCGGCCACCACGAGTTCGCCCTGACGAGCGCGGTTCGCGCGCTCGCGGCGGCCCCGCCCGATCGGACGTCGGTCCCCGCGCGTTCCCCGGTCGGCCCCCGGGCCGGGTACTCCCGGGTCGCCTACATCAGCGTCACCCGCTCCCGCCGCCAAGTGCTCGACGAACTCGCCGCCGCCTTCGGGACCGGGTATCCGGCCGAGATCGACCAGGCGATCGCGTTTCACGATCTCTCGCCCGAGTACTTCTCGGCGACCTCGGTCCCGGCCGCGTGGGCGACGCTCGACCGCCCGCTCCTCGCCGCCCGCGACCCGTCCACGAGCGGCGGGGGGGAACCGCTCGAGCGCCTCGCGGCGGCCCTCGACGCCGACGGGCCCGAGAGCCTGGTGATCGTCGACGCGCTCACCGATCTACTCGTCCGGCCGGGGGCGGAGCCGGAGGCGCTCGTCGCGTTCGTCAAGGGGCTCCGGCGACAGGCGAAGGTCTGGGGCGGTCTCGTGTACCTATTGTTGACGCGGGGGGTCGCCCCCGCGAGCACCGAGCACGCGCTGGTCGACAGCGTCGACGGGGTCCTCTCGTTCGGCTGGTCGCGGGCGCCGAATCGATCGGAGCGCCGTCGGGTCCTCGAGATCGAGAAGTTCCTGACGGTCCTCGCGCACCTGCCCGAAGAGCGGCACGGCCGGTTCTCGATCCGGGTCCATCCGCTCACCGGTCTCGTGACCACGCAGCATGAGCGCATCTGAGCCGACCGACGAGCGCCTGTCAACCGGCGTCGCGGGCCTGGACGAGATGCTGGGCGGCGGGATCCCGGCCGGTCACCTCGTGCTCGTCACCGGGCTCCCCGGCACCGGAAAGACGACGCTCGCCCTCCAGTTCTTGGTCGCGGGTCTCGCGCGCCGGGAAAAGGGGATCTACCTGTCGCTCGACGAGGAACCCGACGCGCTGCGGGCCACCGCGCGCTCGCTCGGGCTCGCCCTCGAGCCCGGGCTCGCGGACCGGACCGTCGAGCTGATCCGGCTCGATCCGCGGGAGACGAAGAGCAGCCTCGAGCGGCTGCGCGCATCGTTCCGCGACGAGCTGGCCGCGGGCCACGTCCGGCGCCTCGTCGTCGACTCGGTGAGCCTGCTCAACATGCTGAGCGACAACGAGCCGGGCCGGCGCGCCACGCTGTTCGCGCTCGCGAACGCGTGCCGCGCGGCGGGCACGACCGCGCTCTTCACCGCCGAGGCCGACCCGATCCACCCGGAGGTCAGCCGCGACGGCCTCTCGGAGTACGTCGCCGACGGGGTGATCCTGCTCGGCTACCAGCGCTCGCCGGACGGCCCGTCGGTCTCGCTCGTCCTGCGCGTCCTCAAGATGCGACGAACGGCCCATGCGCGGACGGTGCAGCCGTACACGTTGGGGCCGAACGGCCTCGTCGTCAACGCTCGCGCCGTCGATTTCTCCGCGCGCTGAGCCGGGGCCCCGATCGTTCGGCGGGCCGCTCGCTTCATCTGGCCGTCCTCTCTCCGCCCCCGACGGTCCCGACCGTGCGCGGCGCTCTCCCGACGTGGCAGTGCGACCCCGTCACGGGGGCGTGGTCGATCGTCGCGCCGTTACGGGCCGCGCGCCCCGAGGAGTACGGCCTCGGCCGGCCTCGACCGGCCGGGTCGGTCCGGCGTCCACCCGACTGCCCGTTTTGCGAAGGTCACGAAGCGCGGACGCCCCCCGAGCTCGACGTCGTGCGGGCGCGATCGTCCGAGCCGAACGGGGTCGGCTGGCGGTTCCGCGCGTTCCGCAACCGGTTTCCGACGTTTGAGCCGACGCGGAACGGGGCGACGACCAAGAGCGACCGAGGGACCGGTCCGCGGGCGTCTTCGGCCCGACTCCCCGTTCCCCCGGCCGGAGCGAGGGCGGTCGGCCACCACGAAGTGATCGTCGAGACGCCCCGCCACGACCGGCCGATCGGCGTCCGACCGGTCCGGGAAATCGCCGCGCTCCTCGAGTTCTACCAGCGCCGCCTCGTCGCGGCCGAGTCGCGGTTTCCTCGGGGCTCGGCGCTGCTGTTTCGCAATCAAGGTCCGCGCTCGGGAGGGAGCCTGGCCCATCCCCACGCTCAGCTCGTGGCGGCGCCGTTCGTCTTTCCCACGCTCGCCGCTGAACTCGCGCGCGCCCGCCCGGGCTTGCGAGCCGGTCGCCGCCGGACGTGCGCGCTCGAAGCGGACGTCCGTCTCGCCGAGCGGCGACGTTCCGTGGTCGTCCGTCGGGGCGGGATCACGGCGTACGTCCCCGGCGCCGGTACGGGGGGCTTCTCCGTACGGCTGGTCCCGTCGACCCACGCCCCGTCGTTCACGGAAGCGACGTCGTCGGAACTTCGCGACTTGGCCGCGGTGGTTCGCGCCGTCCTCCCTTCGCTCGAACGGAGCGACCCCACCGGGTCGACGAACTTCTGGATCCACTCCTTGCCGGCGGGAACACCCGCGAACCGAGCGTTCCACTGGCACGCCGAGGCCGTGAGTCGCGCGCCCGATCCGGACGGCTTCGAGCTCTCGAGCCGGGTGGCCGTGCGGACGCTCGAACCCCGGGCGATCGCCGATCGCCTGCGCGGCGGATTCGCCCGCTGACGGTCGGCCGGATCGACTCGGAACGGACGGCGCGGTCGGTCGGCGATCGGGCCGCGGAGGCCCGCGTCCCGCCGCCCAAAGGGAGAAGCGGACGAACCACCGTCCTTTGGCGTCCACGGTGGGGCCGATGCGCTGGGTCGTCTACGTCGATATGGACGCCTACTACGTCGCCTGCGAGCGACGCCGGCGTCCGGAACTGGTCGGGAAGGCGGTGATCGTTGGTCCGCCCCCGCACCTCGGCGTCTTTCGAGGCGTGGTGTTGAGCGCGAGCTACGAGGCCCGGGCGTTCGGCGTCCACAGCGCGATGCCCGCGGAAGAAGCGGCCCGTCGGGCGCCGGAGGCGATCTGGCTGCCTCCGGATTTCGCGTGGTACGAAGCGACCGCTCGCGAGTGGCACGGCGTGGTCCGACGCTTTGACGAGCGGTTCCAACCCCGGGGGATCGACGAAGGGAGCCTCGCGATCGATCGCTCCTCGCCCGAGGAGGTCCGTGACGTCGCCCAGACGATCCAGCGCGCGATCCGCGACGAGCTCGGCCTCTCGTGCTCGATCGGGGCCGCGCCGGATCCGGTCGTCGCCAAGATCGCGAGCGACCAGGCGAAGCCCGGCGGGATCCGGGTCGTGCCGCCCGAGGAGATTCGGTCGTTCTTGGCGCCGCTCTCCGTCCGCGCGATCCCCGGGATCGGTCCGAAGACCGAGGCGGCCCTCCGCGCGATCGGCTGCCGGACGATCGCCGACATCGCCCGGTGCGACCCGATCGCGCTGCGGCGAATCGTCGGAAGTGGTTCTCGAGCATTGCGCCAACTCGCCTTGGGCCGCCCGATGCCCGAAGCCCCGGCGCCGGACCCGTCGGCCCCCCGTTCCCGATCGGTCGATCGCACCTTCGACCAAGATCAAACGGAGAGCGCCGAGGTCGTCGCCCACGCGACCGAGCTCGCCACCCGCCTCGCGCGCGAGCTGCGCTCGGACGGTTGGCAGTTCGGGACGGTGGCGGTGCAGTTCACTTGGGCGGACTTTTCCCAGACGTCGCGCCGCCATACCCTGCCCGCCGCGGCCGACGGAACCGCGACCTTGGCGCACGAAGCCGGCCGGCTGGCCCAGCGGCTGTGGACCGAGGGTCCTCCGGGACAGCGTCGCCGGGTGCGGACGATCTCCGTCCGGGCGGAATCGCTGCGGCGCCGACGCCCGGGACAGCGGACGCTCGACGGGAAGGCGCCGTAGCTCGACCGCCCGTCGGCTCCGGTCGAGAACGAAAGGAAGATGAACCCCGACCTCTCGGCGCCGTTCGGAAGCAGGGCGTGAGGAGCGTGCCGTCGAGTCGACCGACCGAGCGACGCCGCTTCGGCCGGTGCGGCTCCGACGAGCTGTATCAGCCCCGGTACGACGGCGCGTCGCTTCCGAACCTCTCCCATTCCGTCGTCCACGCGACGGGGCGCGAGCTGGCCGACGACGTCGCGCCGCTCCCGTCGCTCGCTCCGCGGCTCGATCCATTCGGCGGCCGGCGCGCGAACGGCCCGATCGTGATCGCGCTGATCGATGGGTTCGGCTGGGACGCGCTGTCGTTGTGGGCGCGAGGGAAGTCGCCCGCCGCGGCTCGCTGGAGGGCGGCCGCGCAACCGATCGACACCGTTTTCCCGTCGTCCACCGCCTCCGCGCTCGTCAGTTTGTCGACCGGGGCGGCTCCCAGCCAGCACGGGGTCGTCGGCCACCGGATCTACCTGCCGCGGTTCCGCCGCGTCATCGACCTGCTCACCCACACGACGGTCGGGGTCGATCGCCCGCGCCGCGTTGACGGGCCGGGCTGGAACCCGACGCACGTGAGCGTGCGGCCGACGATCTTTCGACGCGGAGTGCCGGCGGTCGCTCTTTCCCGGGACCGGTTCCGAGATACGGGGTTCACGCGGCTGCTGTACGACGGGGCGGAGTACGTCCCGTACTCGGGCGCGGTCGACTGGGCAGCGCGGCTCGTTCGTCTGTTGAACCGGCCGACTCCGCCCGAGGTCGTCTGGACGTACTGGGACGAACTCGACACCGTGCGCCACCTGTGGGGGACGCAAGCCGCGCTCGTTCGGCTGGAACTCGACCGGCTGGCGTCCCTCGTCGGATACGTGGCCACCCACGTCGATCGGAGGCGGGCCCGCACCGTCCAGTTGGTGATCACCGGCGACCACGGCCTGGTGCCGCTCGATCCGGCCGCCCAGCTGAACGTCGCGACCATCCCCACCGTCCGCCGTTGGATGGCCCGGCCGCTCGCGGGGGACCGTCGCGTCGGGTTCTTCCGCGCGCGCCCGGGCCATCGGGCCGATCTGGTCGCGGCCCTTTCGGATCGGTTACCGGCCGGCTCCCTCGTGCGCCCGGTGGACTCCGTCGGGGCGGCGGGACTGTTCGGCCCGGGCGGCGACCCGGCGCTGCTCGATACCCGCGTGGGCGACCTCGTCGCGTTCGTCCCCGTGCCGCACGGCCTCGTCGATCGCTCGCCGTCCCTTCCCCCGCCCTCCCGTCCCCTCCGAAGCGCTCACGGAAGCCTCACGGAGGCGGAACTGACCGTTCCACTGATTGCCGGGCCGCTCGCCGCCTTCCGCTCGAACCGGCGCCAAGCCTAAGTCGGCGGTCCGGCTCGTCCGCCCCGTGACCGAACTCCGCCAGCCGATCGTCTCTCTGCTCGGTCACGTCGACCACGGCAAGACGACGCTCCTCGACCGGATCACGGGCGCCGCGCGCGCCGCGCGCGAGGCCGGGGGAATCACCCAGCACATCGGAGCTTTCGAACTACCGGGGGATACCGTCCGGAAGCTCTGCGCGGGCCTCCTAGCGACCGAACGGTTCCGCCTCCCCGGCCTATTGTTCGTCGACACGCCGGGCCACCGCTCGTTCGAAACGCTCCGGCGGCGAGGGGGCGCGCTCGCCGACCTCGCGGTCGTCGTGATCGACGCCAAGGAGGGGGCGATGCCCCAGACGCGCGAATCGATCCAGATCCTCCGCCACGAAAAGACCCCGTTCGCCGTCGCCCTGACCAAGATCGATCTGTTGCCGGCCTACCGTCGCCCGACCGGCCCCGTCCGGCTGGCGGAGCTATTGTCGAAGGGGACGGGCGAGTTCCCGCGGGCCGTCGACGAACGGGTGTACGCGACCGCCGAGGCGCTCCACGAGCTCGGCTTCTCGGCCGAACGATTCGACCGCGTGAGCGACTTCACGCGCAACGTCGGCATCGTACCGGTCTCGGCCCGACACGGCGTCGGGATCGCCGAGCTCCTCGCCCTCCTCGTCGGGCTCGCCCAGCGGTTCCTTTCCGAGGAGCTGACCCAGAAGGACGTTCCCGGGGAAGCGACGATCCTCGAGCGCAGCGATGAAAAGGGCGTCGGCCCGGTCGGACAGGTCATCGTGTACCGCGGCTCGCTTTGCGTCGGCGACGCGATCGTCGCGACGGGACGCGTCGAACCGTTCGCGAGTCGGATTCGGGCGATCTACCGCCCCGGGCCGCTCGCCGCGGCGCGCGGCGCGCGCGTCGGGCGGCTCCAGAGCGTCGACCGAGCGACGGCGGCCGCCGGCGTCTACCTGTCCGCTCCCGGGATCGAGGAGGCGATGCCCGGCGGGCTCCTCAAGGTCGTGCGGAACCCCCACGAGGAAGCCGAGGTTCGGGAGGAGCTCGCCCGCGACCGGGCGTCGATCGCGGAGATCGCGCCGAGCGGCGTCGCGGTCTTCGCAGACACGCTCGGCGGGCTCGAGGCGCTCGCGTTCGAGTGCCGGGAGGCGAATGTCCCGATCCACGAGGCCGGCGTGGGACCGGTCGGCCGGTCGACGGTGCTGCGGATGGCGACCGTGAAGGAGCCGACCCACCGGGCCGTGCTCGCCTTCAACGTTCCGATCCTCCCCGACGCCGAGGCGACGGCGGACGGCGCCTCCGTCCGGCTCTTTCGCGGCGACGTGATGTACAAGATATTGGAAGAGTTCCGAGCGTGGCAGGAGCAGCGCGCGGCGGAGATTCGGGCCGAGCGCCGGCAGGCCGTCACCGCACCGGCCCGGGTCGAAATCCTCCGCGGATTCGTCTTCCGGGCGTCTAAGCCGGCCATCGTCGGGGTGAAGGTGCTCGCCGGAACGCTGCGCACCGGCGTCCGGCTCGAAAAGCCGGACGGGACCGAAGTTGGGGTGGTGAAGAGCCTGCGGCGGCAGGAGGAAGCCCTATCGGAAGCCCCGGCCGGCAGCGAGGTGGCGGCCGCGATCGACGGGGCCGTGATCGGCCGGAATCTCAAGGAAGGCGACGTCTTGGTCGTTCACCTGACCGAAGCCGCGGTGCGTCGGCTCCGCGACGAACCGTTGAGCCCGGCCGAACGCGCGCTCGTCGAAGAGACGATCGAGCGGCACCGGCGGACCGATCCGTTCTGGGCGCGCTGATCCGGCGGGGGCGGCTCACCGATCGAGTTCGCGATTTCCTGGGTCCCCTCCGTCGAGCTCCTCGGGCTCGAGAGGGGGGCCGTTCGATTCTTCGTCCCACGGGGCGTCCAGTGCGCGGTCGAACTCTGGGCCCCGGCGCGCCCACACTCCCGCGCGCAAGAACAACCCGAGAAACGCCGCGACCGCTCCGATGCCGGCCAGGGCCGTTCCCGCCATCAAGATGGTGCTCCACTCGAGCGGACCGACCGGGCTCGTCACCACTGTGGTTTGGGTGCCTCCCCACACCACACTTGCCGTTTCAGTAGCGTTCACCGGCCGAAGCCGCTCGGCCGTGCCGGGGGGGCTCGTTAACTCGAGAAATAGAAAGTACGCCGACGACGGCGGCGCGGAGGTCGACCAGCTTCCGGCGTCCGAGGCGATCCACTCGCCGAGCGGGGCGTTCGTTTGCGGGCAGAGGTGCGTGGCATTCCACGAGCAGGGCCCACCCGCGTACAGATCGACCTGCTGGATCGGCCGATCGCTGTTCCAACTGATCGACACCGCCGTCGCGACGGCGGAGGGAAAGACGATCGGGGGCGAAAAGCCGGCGGCGCCGGACGTCACGGTCACTCGCTCGCCGGCGACCCGATTGATGTTGGTCGAGGCGGCGGCGCTCGGCAGGTCAAACAGCGAGATGACGGCGCCGCTCCCGACCACGGCGAGCGCGATGCCGACGACGAGCAATCCGGTCCTCACGGTGAGCATCCTAAGGGTGGGAGCGAGAGAAATACGTTTCCGGTCGGGGAAAGGCGGGGGCGCCGCCTCTGGTTCGAGGGGTCCGACGCGGCTTGGCTCGCGCCCCGTTCCCTGATCCTGCCGCGGCCGGTTCCGCGTGCTTCGCCGGGAGCTCGTACCGCGCGAAGGTCGGGCCAAGCGTTTTCGCATCCGCCTCACGACAATCTTTTGCCTCAAAGTATATATTCGGGTCCCCTGTGGGGATGTGACACGGGTTGGAAGACCCGTCAAGGGGTTTAGTAGGATGCAGCAGCGAAGCGTAGCGGTGTTGGTGATCGCCGTGATCGCGGTGTTCGGCTTGAGCTTGGTGTTGCCGGTGGCGGGACAGACCCCCCTCTCCCCGTTGTCAGCGAGCCCGGCGGCCGTTCCCGCGCCGACGTCGACGGTGTCAACGGCGTCCGGACCGAGTGCGAGTGCCGGCGGAGGGCCGCACCCGGGAACGTTGGATGTCTACGAGATTGCTCCCGGTGGGGCGACGACCGAAGATCCGTCGGTCGCCTACGATACCGTGAGCTTTGAGCCGATTCTGAATACTTATCAAACGCTTGTTCAATACGACGGGAACAGCGCGGCGAGCTTCCTGCCTGTGCTCGCGAACTGCGTGCCCGGGCCGGGCTGCCAAGCCGAGTACGGCCAGAGCCTGATCGTCAACAACCCGTCGACGGGGCTGCCCGAGTACTGGACGTTTGTGATCAACTCCCACGCGCGCTTCTACGACCCGTCCACCGGGGCGAGCTGGCCCGTCTACCCCTCGGATGTCATGTTCTCGCTCGCGCGGACGATGTCGTTTGCGGACCTGCCCGGTGTCGCTTCGCAGCCGGGCTGGATCCAGACGCAAGCGCTCTTGCCGTTCGGTAACTCGAGCTGGGACAACGCGTATCACTTCCCGTACAACAACACGCCGAGCAACGTGCTGACGTCGATGATGGTCAACGACTCGACCTACTGTCCGGCAGCGGCCATGACGAGCGCGAACGGCTGCATCACGTTCAACGCGTATGGCGGCGGCGTGGACTGGTCGTACTTCTTGGAACTGGTGGCCGACCCGCTCGGGGCCGGCATTGAGCCGTGCGGCTGGTTCACCTACATGGGGGCGGGAGTTCCGGGCTTCCCTGGAACGCACGCGGCGAACGGGGACGGACCGTGCCTCCTCCCGGGAAACGCGACGAGCACGACGCAATCGTCGTTCCAGGCGGCCGTGGCCGCGATGAGCCCCACGTATTGGGACAGTTTCCAGTTGCTGGCGCTGAACACGCCGGCGATCCAGCCGAGCGTTCAGTTCAAGCTCGTCGGCTCCGGCCCGTACTACACCGCGTACATCTCGAAGGCGGTCGGCTACGTGCTGAAGGCGAACCCCGCGTACGCCCAGCCGAACTGCGCCGGTGTGCCGAACTGTGAGCCGGCCCCTGGTTCGTACCCCTCGACGGTAAACGTCTATTGGGAGCCGAACGACCAAGTTGGCATCCAAGAGTACACGGCGGGGCAGGCGGACTTCGCCGGCATCCTGCAGACGGACACTTCGATCCTGCTCCAGCTTCAGCAGGAAGGTAAGATCGGCATCTACACGGCGCCGAGCCTGAGCATCTTCTTCCTGCCGTTCGACCTGATGTTTAACGTCACGGCGGAGAAGGCGATTGACCCGGTCGGCAAGGCGAACATCCCGAGCACGTTCTTTGCGAACAACGGGCTCCGCAACTTCCTGACTCGGGCGTGGCCGTACACCACGATTAACCAGACGATCAACACGATCGATGGGGTGAACTACGGCTTCAACACCGGTGGACCGATTCCGAAGTTCATGGGGAACTACTATCCGTACAACGTTTCGTTCCCGAACACGGACCCGGTCGCGAACCCGAACGTGAACGGGAGCGCGGGCTGGTGGTGGGCCCAGGCGACGACCAAGGGATCGCCGTACTATGACCCGCAGCTCGCGAACTGTACGTCAGCGTCTCCCTGCTACTTCCCGGTCATCGGGCAGCAGGGAGCGACCTCGCTCGACGAGATGCTCTCGCTGTACGACGCGGAGATCAAGAATCTGACGGGTGGGGCGCTCCAGCCGTACTCGTTCGACTTGACGTTTACGCAGCTCGTCGTCGACAGCCTGGCGAGCTCGCCGGGTAACAGCCCACTGCCGTACTACAACCTCGGGTGGGCGCCCGACTATCCGGATCCGACGGACTACATGGTTCCGATGGCGGCGCCGAACGCGACGTACACCTACGGGGACGCGGTCTACCAGGCGCTGGCGGCTCCGCAGTACAACCAGGTGAGCGTCTGCGGACACGCGGCGGTGCAAAGCTACGCGAACCTGCTCTACTGGGCGCACCAGACGGCGATCGCGAACGCGTGTCAAGGCATCGCCTACCAGGTGTCGCAGTACTGGCAGAGCGTGACGGGCTCGCTCCCGGTCGGCTACCAGCGGACCCTGAACTTCAACCTGATCGAGCACATCCTGAACAACCTCGCGCTGTACGTCTGGTATGAGCAGGCGAACGTAGTTGGTTCGTATGCGCCGTGGATCAACCCGTCGACGATCAACACGAACCCGATGATTGGCGGTGGCGGCGACCAGCCGTGGTACGCGATCGGCTACGCGAGCAACGTGCAGACCGTCTACTTCAACGAGACGGGACTGCGCAGCGGAACGACGTGGTCGGTGACGGTCGCGGGTCAGACGTACCCGACGACCGGCGTCAGCTTGGCGGTCCCGCTGTCGAACGGGGCGTACAACTACACGGTGAGCTTCGTGACGGGCTATGGCGCCTCCCCGGCGAGCGGGCGGATCACGGTCAACGTGACGAGCTCGACGACCCAGACGGTGGCGATCACCTACACGCCGTTCCCGAGCCAGACGTATGCGGTAACGTTCACGCAGGTCGGTGTGATCTCGGGAACTCCGTGGTCGGTGACGGTCGTCAACGTCGGCTCGTTCACGACTACCGGCCCGAGCGTGACGTTCGGCGTCCCGGCCGGGACGTACAGCTACGTGCCCGGCGTGGTCGGTGGGTACAAGACTCCCGCGGCCGGCACGGTCTCGGTGAGTTCGGGCCCGGCAGCGGTGACGCTGACGTACGCGAGCTCGCTCTACAAGACCTACGCCGTGACGTTCACCGCGACCGGTACGCTCGGGACCGTCTGGTCGGTGAACGTGTCGGGGCTGACCTACAGCACGACGGGGAGCTCGCTCGTCTTCTTCGAGCAGAACGGGACGTTTAGCTACATCGTGTCGGCAACCCCCGGCATGGTGGCGACACCGAGCCACGGAACGTTCAAGGTGAACGGGGCGGCGCTCGCGCAGCCCGTCGCGTTCACGTTGAGCGCCGGGTTCTACACCGTGACCTTCACGGAGACGGGACTACCGGCCGGGACGACCTGGCAGGTGACGCTCGGCGTGACGACGCTCTCGACGTCCGGGACTACGCTGATCTTTACTGAGGCGAACGGGACGTATCCGTTCACGGTCGGCGCGATCAGCGGGTTCCTCGCGAGCCCGGCGAGCGGCTCGCTCACGGTGAGTGGATCGGCCCAGAGCCAGACGGTGACGTTCACGTCGCTGATCGTGACGTACACGGTCACCTTCGTGGCGAGGGGCCTATCAAGCGGTCAGACGTGGAGCGTGACGGTGTCGGGCGCCGGCACGGCCCCGATCTCGGGGATCGCGAAGGGGAACGCCTGGATTAACTTCACCCTCGCGAACGGCGTCTACGTCTGGACGACCGCGGGTCCGTCCGGGATGTATGCGACCCCGTCGGGCGGAACAATAACCGTGAGCGGCTCGTCGATGACCGCCGCGACCGTTGCGTGGTCTTCGACGTCGACGACCACATCGGCCAGCTCGACGTACCTGAGCCCGCTCGCCTACGGGCTGATCGGGCTGTTCGCCGTGCTGTTCCTGGTCTTCCTCGCCACGACGATCAGCGCGCGACGGAGGCGGCCTCCCGCGGCCCCGACGAGCTGGAACCCGGACAGCACAACGACTCCTAGCGAGACCGCGCCCAAGACGGGCGGCGGACCGGGAGGGACGTAGGTAGCTCGGGCGCCCGTTTCACCGGCGAGGCGACCGGCGGCGCCCTTGAAGGCGCCGAAACCCCTTCCTCATTCCTTTTTTTTTCGAGTTTTGGTGGAGCGCACTTTCGTGTGGGGCTACGCCTCGCGGGAAGGATTAGTCGGGTAGAGCCGTCATATCATCCCCGAGGTAAGGAGGAAGAGTCGAAGATGCTGCGAGGAAACGGAAGGTGCCGAGATCCTCGAACCGCGGGTGTTTGGACGTAGGCCTAAATAGTCACGTGCCCGTGTCAAGGTCGTGAGCGGGACACGCGGAGAAACGGGTCCGGATTCGCCGGGGGCGTGCCCGATGTGCGGGAGTGCTCGTCGCGTGCACGACGCGCTCCGTTCGGAGGTTCACTGCGCCCGCTGCGGTCTGGTCTTCGAGAGCGCCGAAGTCGTAGCCCAGCCACCCCCTCTCGACCGTTCGCAAGAACCGTCCGGCGGGGGCATCGGTCCGTTCGCTCTTCCCGGTAGCCCCCATCGGGAACTCGGCTCGACGCTCGTCGGCTCCCGTGACGGGCAGGGAAAGCGGCTCGATTGGCAGCGTCGCTACGCGTTTCAGCACCTGCGACGCGTCATGCAGCGGCAAATCGGGCACACGTTAGACCACGGCCTAGAGCGATCGCCGGCTCGAGCCGAGATCGCCAATGCGATGGAGCGGCTCTCTTTGCCGGCGCTCGTGCGGACAGAGTCCGAGCGCGTCTTCGTGATGGCCCGCTCCTCGGGGCTGTACCGCGGCCGGAGCCTTTCGGCCGCCGTTGGGGCGGCGATATACGCTGCGTGCCGGCGGTACGCCATTCCCAGGACCCTGAGCGAGGTGGCCGAGGCCGTAGGAGCGAAGCGGTTCGAGGTCGGCCGGACGTTCAAGGTGCTTCAGCGGGGCCTCCCGGAAACGATTCCGGCGATCGGACTCAAGGTCTTCCTCCAACGATACGCCGACGAGCTGGCGCTCTCTCCCGTCGTCCGAGCTCAAGTCGAAGCGATGCTCGACGTGGCGCAACAGGATCCCGAGCTCTCCGGTCTGAGCCCGCACGGGCTCGTGGCGGCGCTGATCTATCTCGCCGCCGACCGCAGTGGAGAGCACCGTACTCGCGCGGAGGTCGCCCGGGTCGGCGCCGTGACCGAAGTGACGCTCCGGTCGACCAGCCGCCTAGTCGAGCGGTTGCTGGAAAGATCGTCGAACCGAGGAACCGGTAGGGCCGTCAGCGGATGAGGTAGTAACCGGCCGCCTTCTCCCGTACCTTTCGCCGGGCGAACCCTTTCGTCTGGAGCTCTTGGAGCGCGTTCAGCACCATGTTCTTGGGGAGGCGGGCGGCTTGGGTCACCCGCTCGGCCGTTCCCATCTTTTCTTCGCTCGCCATCCCGAGCTCCTTCATCGCCTTGTAGACCTTGAGCGCGTTCGCGCTCACCTCGTCCTCGATCGGCATACGGTTTCCCGGGGGAGCCGGCGCCCAAGATAACCGTTGTGATAGGCAGCCTTGATGGTCCGAGGGCTTGGCGGGACGGTCTTTCGGTCCGGCGCCGCGAACGGCAGGAAAGACCGGTGGAGCCCCCGGTTCCGTTCTTCGCAAGGGGGATTTCCCGACAATTGGAGCGGAGGCAGTGGAAGAGCCCTTGGGCGGGTCGCTCCCGAGTCTTGGGCCGGCCGACAATAGATGGTTGCGCGCCGGCCGATCGATGGCCGGGCCGCAGCCTTCGGATGAAGGAGAGCCACTCCCCCGGCGCCCGGAGAGGGAGACGGGCTCCAATCCACTGTCGTCGGTTCGACTCCCGCGCTCGATGGACCTTGGAGCCGCTGTGCCGGTTGGTGCCGGCACCCGGCTCGGAGCCAGGGAGGGGCCGTTGACTCGTCAGTCCCCCTACGGGGGAGCGAGGAAACCCCGATCCGGCCCTCGATGCCTTCGACAGGGCAGATCGGCCGGTGCGCTCGCCGGCCCGATCTCATCCGCGCGTCAGCCTCCGGGGCCGCCCGCGTCCCTCCGAATCGATCCTCGGGCAGCTCGGCCGGCCGGTAAGGCCCCTATCGGACCCACTCAGGAAGCGAGGCCCTAGAGCCGTTCGCCCCAGCCGTCCCGATCCAGCAGGTCGAGGTCTGCTGCCCGGATTCCCGCCGCGATCTCGTCGGCCCCGAGCGGTCCCTCGGGAAGTTTCCGGCTCGCCCGTAGCGCGCTCGCCCTTAGCCGAACATCCGCGGATATCGAACGCAGCTCACGCTCGGCCGCTCGATTCATCGATATCGGCACCGGATCCTCCGATATCGATTCGGCCAGCATCCCCCACAGGTCATCGCGCTCCAACCAGTAGGCCAAGTAGCGGGCCAACAGCTGCCCGGCTCCTTCGGTCATGGGCAAGATCCGGGGGACGATGGTTCCGATCCGCTTGACCCGGTCCCCCTCCGCGGAAAGCTCGAGAAGGCTCCACGTCGCCCCGCTCGACGCGAAGGCGATCGGTCCGGCTCGGCCGTCGAACGTGAGAGGGAGGAACTCGAAGCCGTCCCGGGACGATGGAAGGGCGTGCGGCTCTCCAGGGGCCTGGGCGAGTCGCTCGAGGTTCGGGCGAAGGCTGCGCCGCACGACTTCCGGTTCCTCCCACCAACCCGCCCGGACCGCCGCCGTACGCCGGGCTTCCCAACCGACTCTCGGGTCTTCGTCTGAATGGGTAAATCGGAGGCGGAGACGCGCTCGAGCCGTGTCGAGCTCCTGGACGAGCCCCGGCGGTTCCGGTTCGTCCGGGGCGGGGTCGTGCATCAGGAACTCCTGGACGTCGAGACCGGGGCACGAGAGGACGAGCGACGCCTGGGCCCGAGGGCCGAGGTGAACCGTGATCGGAAACTGTCGGCAGACGCCCGGGCGCACCCGGTGGATCCGGCACCGCAGCGCGGAGAGGTGGATACAGGCGCCCCCGTGAGGGCGAGAAGGAACGGCCAAGCCGCCCTCGGCGTCACGGGAGAGCGGCGAGTAGGGGCTCTCTCGGAGGAGCGGCGCCCGGTCGACCGGATCGAGACGCGGCGAAGTGAAGCAGCAGAGTCCGCAATCGGGTCGACAGTGAAAGCGGGCTCCCCGCAACAACGTGGCGTCGAGGGAGAGGTTCGGGCCGGTTCCGCTCACGGCCGGGATCAACGGCGAAAGGCCCTTAACGGGCCGGCCTTGGCACCGGCGTCCATGCCCCACGCCACGCCTGACGATTCGTGGCCGACCCCCACCGAAGAGGGACACGTTTCGGCCGCGGGATACCGACTGTACTATCGATCCGCCGGGATCGACCGAGACGGGCGGAGCACGCTGCTCTGCCTCCACGGGGGTCCGGGAGCGACCCACGAGTACCTCCGGCCGATCGCCGACCTCGCGGAACGGGGGTACCGGACCGTCTTTATCGACCAGCTCGGATGCGGCCGATCCGATCGGCCAGCCGACCGGTCGGTCTTCACCGTGGAGCACAACGTCCGGGAAGTCGAGGACGTGCGGCTCGCCCTCGGGCTTGGGCGTGTCCATCTTTTCGGGTCGAGCTACGGAGGCTTGCTCGCGCTCGCGTTCGCGGTTCGCCACCCCGATTCATTGCGGAGCCTGATCACCGCCGGGGGCGTCGCCAGCGTTCCACTCGCGGTCCGCGAGATGAACCGTCTGATCGACGAACTGCCCGAGCCGATCCGACAGTCGATCCGTCGCTGCCAGGCCGAAGGGCGGACGAGCGGAGAGGAATACGAGCGCGGCGTGGCGGCGTTCTACCAGCGCCACGTGTGCCGGCTCGACCCGGTCCCGCCGCGGTTCGCGAAGACGCTCCGAGAGATCAACCCGGACGTCTACGGACTGATGAACGGGCCCGACGAGTTCACGGTCGTGGGGACGATCGCCGGTTGGGACGAGAGCGATCGACTGGGCGAGATACGGGTCCCGGCACTCGTGACGGGGGGCGCCTACGATGAGGTGACCCCGGTGGTGGCCCGCCAGATCGCGGACGGGATTCCCGGGGCGGAACTCGAGATCTTTCCGAACAGTTCGCACCTTCCGTTTTGGGAGGAACGCGACGCCTACCTCGAACGGCTCGAGAGGTTTCTCGAGAAGGTTCGCTCCTCGGACCGTTCCGGGGCATGACCGGCCCCCGCGGATCCGCAAGCGCCCGGCGGGTCGGATCGGGCGAGGCCCGGGCGGCTCGCGCATCTCGCAGGGGGGAGTAAGCTCGTACGTCGGGTTCGATACTTGGCGAGTTCATCGTTGTCATCGCCAGCGTGCCGTATGGGATCTGGCTCGACCTAGCCACCCTCGCCTCGTTCGCGATCCCGTTCATCGTGCGGCAGGCCGGCCTTCCGAGAGCGCGCGCCCTACGCTACCTGGCGACGGCCTCGCTGGTCCTCGGCGTGTTCAGCGTGGCGACGGGGATCTTGAACAACGGGACGGACGAACCGTACGCTCAAGCCCGGTGGCTGGCCGTCGTGCTCGCGGGCCACAACCCGTACGTCTACACGCTGTCGTTCACGTACCAGCAGTTCCAGTGGTACCCGCCCCCGTACGTCGCGACGCTCCGCTCGACATCGACGTTCGTCTATCTTCCGCTCGGCACCTTGCTGGTGATTCCCGGCGGCGGGACCGGGTTCAAGGCGTTCTCGCTGGCGGCGTGGGCGGCCTCCGTCTATGCGCTTCGCAAGGAGCCGTGGGGCGCCCTCGTCTGGTCGAGCCCGTCGGTCGCCCTGATCGCCGCGAACGGATTCAACGACCCGATCCCGATCGCCCTGCTCTCCTTTGCCTTGGTCGCCGCGCCGGGACGGCGGTCGTCGAAGGTCCTCGAGTATCTCTCCTTCGGCTTCAAGCAGTTCGCGCCGTACCTCATGGGTCTTTACTACGCTACGCGGCGTCAGTGGCGGAGCGTCGTGATCACCGTCGCCGTCACCGTGGCGTTCTTGACCCCGTTTCTGATCGAAGGCCCCGCGTTCGCGGTGGTGTGCACGGCGTTCGTCCTGCCGGCCGCCAACTGCCCCGCCTCGTACCCGCTGCCGGGCGCCGCCTATCTGCACTGGAATTACTACCTCTGGCCGGTCTGGGCCGGCGCGGTCTTTCTCCCTCGTCTCGCGCGCTGGTGTCGCTCCGCGGAGGGAGA
>JAKAWP010000008.1 GCA_021816955.1 Thermoplasmata archaeon | reverse complement strand
ATCTGATGCCCCTCATGTTCGCGAGCGGCGCGCTCTTTCCGTCGGCGAACTTCCCCGTTTGGATGGCCGTCATCTCGAATTGGAACCCGGTGACGTACGCGGCGTTGTTCGGCCGCGGCGTGGTCGTGAGCGGGGTCGCGGATTGGACGTACCTCGGATACTTGGCGGCGTTCGCGCTCGCCATGGTCGGGATCGGAACCTGGGTCGCCAGCCGCTACCTCAAGGTCGAGTAGGCGGTCGACCGAACGCCGAGGACCGGCCGGGTCTGGCGTCAATCCCCCGGTGCACGCACTGCTTAGTACTCGGCGGCCGTCGTGCTCCGCGAGCCGATGGTAGCGGACGCCTCGCCGGTGGCCGACAGCGACCCGTCCAGCCCCCATGCGCGCGTGCCCTTGGACGTCGTGGAGCTACCCGAGCCGGTCCGCGCGATCCTGAAAGGCCACGGAGTCACGAGCTGGTACCCTCCCCAAGCCGAGGCGCTCGTCCCGGTCCTCGCCGGCCAGAACGTGCTGCTCGCGTGCCCGACGGCGAGCGGCAAGTCGTTGGTCGCCTACCTCGCCGCGTGGCGGGCTTGGACCCGCGGGCGGACCACCCTCTACCTCGTTCCCCTGCGGGCGCTCGCGCACGAAAAGGCGGAGGAGCTGCGCGCCTTCGAATCGCTCGGCCTGCGCGTCGCCGTCTCGGTCGGGGATTTCGACCTGCCGTCCGAGCGCCTCGATCGATGCGATGTGCTCGTCGCGACGGTGGAGAAGGCCGATGCCCTCTTGCGCCGTAACGTCCCCTGGCTCGACCGGCTCGGAGTGGTCGTCGCCGACGAGGTCCACCTGCTGGGCGACCCCGATCGGGGCCCCACGCTCGAGGTGGCGCTGACCCGGCTCCGTCGGCGGCGCACCTCGCTGCAGTTCGTCGCGCTGTCGGCGACCGTCGGCAACTCGGCGGCCGTCGCCGATTGGCTCGACGCCGTGCATCTCACGAGCAGTTTCCGCCCGGTTCCGCTCCGCCGGGGGGTCTACCACGACGGACGGATCACCTACACCGACGGGGGGACCCGGGACCTGGAGACCGGGCGGGACCCGGTCGGATCCCTCGTGGCCGACGCGTTGGCCGGCAACGGCCAGACGCTCGTCTTCGTCAACAGCCGGAAGAGCAGCGAGACGGTCGCGGAGGCCCTCGTGCCGGTGGTCGAGGCTCGGTTGGCGCCGGCCGACCGCGAGCGCGCCCGTCGCCTGGCGGCCGAGCTATCCGAAGTTTCCGAGGAGACGACCGAAGGCGTCCGACGGCTCTCTGGCTTGCTTCCTCACGCGGTCGCCTTCCACAACGCTTCCCTCACGCACGCGGAGCGGACGCTCATCGAGCGCGGGTTCAAGGAAGGGATTCTCAAGGCGCTCGCCGCGACCCCTACGCTGGCGGCGGGCATCAACCTCCCCGCTCGACGGGTCGTGGTCCGCGACACGAGCCGCTACGACGATCGCCTGGGGCTGCAAGCGCCGATCCCGACCTTCGAGATCCAGCAGATGCTCGGTCGCGCCGGCCGGCCCCGGTTCGATTCGGTCGGCGAGGCGATCCTCCTCGCCCGACGGCCGGAGGACCAAGAGCGATTGTTCGACGACTACCTGTCGGCGACCCCCGAGGATGTCCAGAGCCGACTGGCGGCGGAGCCGGCGTTGCGCATGCACTTGCTCGCGCTGGTCGCGAGCGGTGCGGTGACCACGGAGCGCGAGCTGAACGAGTTCTTCGAGGCGACCTTCTATGGCCACACCTTGGCGCTCGACGACCTGCACGCCACGCTCGACGACGCGCGCCGCTACCTGACCGAACACGGTTTCTTGACGGCCGATAGCGCGCTCGAGGCGACCCCGTTCGGGCGATTGACGTCGGACCTCTACCTCGACCCGGTGAGCGCCGACCTCTTGCGACGGGTCTTGGAACAGGCCCCCGCGACCGTCGGCACGTTTCCGCTGCTCGCCGCCGTCGCCGCGACGCCCGACCTGCCGCCGCTGTTTCTTCGGCGCCCGGACGGACCGAGCCTCCTCGCGCGGTACACCGAGGAGGCCTCGTCCCTCCTCGTTCACCCGGACGAGCCGCCGCTCCATCTCGACCTCGAGCTGTTCTTGGCGACCCTCAAGACCGCCGCCGTCCTCGAAGCATGGCTCGACGAGCGACCGCTCCTCGAGCTCACCGAAACGTTCGGCATCGGAGCTGGGGACCTCCGCGCCAAGGCCGAGGATGCCGAGTGGCTGTTGTTCGCGGCCGGCCGGATCGCCGCGCGCTACCAGCGTCGATTGGCGAACCGCTTGGACGACCTCGCCCTGAGGGTCCGCTACGGCGTCCGGGAAGAACTCCTCGACCTCGTCCGGCTGCGCGGCATCGGACGCGTCCGAGCTCGGGCGCTGTATGCGGCCGGATTCCCGGACCGGGAATCCCTGCGGGGGGCACCGATCGATCGGGTGGAGCAGGCTCTCAGGTCACGCTCCCTTGCCGAGATGGTGCTTCGCCAGTTGGGTCGATCGTCCACCGGGAAGGGAGGGAAGCCGTCCCGGGACTCCGATACGGCGGCTCGACCGTCACCGGCAACGTCCGGTCGGACCCCCAACGCTCGCAAGCCGGCCCGAACCCTCGAGGAGTTTCCGGCCCACGAACCCTGACCGACTCGGGCACCGGACGGAGAAACCGGATCTGCGACCGCGTACCGCCGCCTCCGCCGAACCTCACCTCGCGGGCGAGATATCCGGCGCGTTCGAGCTGTACCAGCCGGCGCCAAAACGTCGTCGTCGCGAGGCGGGGCGCGCCGGTTGCTTGCGCCCGGGTTCGCTCCGCCTCTCGCAGGTCCCGGACACCGACCGACCGTCGAGGGGCGAGATCGTGGATCGCCTCCCACAGGTGCGGTTCGAGCGCCACGCGGAGCGCCTCCCGTCGCTCGTACGACGCGTCGAGCCGGTCCGCGGCCGGGACTCCGATAAGCTCCTGCCGCAGACGCTCGACGGCGCGAGACGCCCCACCCCCGTCCAGCTCGGTGCGCGCGACGAGCCGGTCCAGCACGGCCGGGGGCGCCGGCGATCCGACCGCCCGGGCGAAGCGGTCCGCGAGAATCCGTCGGATCTCTGCCGGGGAGTACGGCGGTATCGAGACCGCCGTGTGATCCACCGCGCGCAGGAACTCGGATTTCACGGTGCTCCGAAGCCCTTCCCACGTTCCGACCACGACGCAATCGATCGGGGGAAGTCCGTCTTCGCCCTCGGGGAGGAAGCGGTCCGGGTGTCGGAACGCACGGACGATTCCTTCGAGCTCCGGTCCGCCGACCGCGACATCGTCGAGGACGACGATCACCGGGACGTTCGCTCGGCGAGACCGACGGAAGAAGCCGGCCAGCAGCTCCGCCGTGGGGAATCCCCGCCCGTCGAGGGCGTCGTCGTAATGCCGTAGCAGGGCCGCCGCCACCCCGCGCGGTCCCCGGTAGTAGCGGGTGCGTACGGTGAGAATGCGGGGACGGCCCCCGCCCCGGTGATGAGCGTCCAAGTCGGCCGCGACCCGAGCGGCGATCCGGGCCACGGTGGATGAGCCGGCCCCTCTCGGCGCGGCCAGAAAGACGACTCGGGATCTGGTGTCTTCCGTTCGCCGCTCGAGGAGCCGCACCAACGCTTCGATCTCTTTCGTCCGCCCGAGCGCCACCGGCGGCAACCAATCCGCGGACAGAACGTCCGCTCGCACGACCGCGACCATCACGACACTTGAATACAATCGACTATAAGAATACCTATATTTCATAGTTCACAACTACCCATGGCCGATCCCGGGATGACGCGGCGCGCGGGGCCGCACCCGAGATCGACCGCCGAAACCAACGAAAGGATCAAGCCGCCGATTGGCGCCGGTATCGGCCGATCGGGGGAACCCGGGCGAGAGGGGGAGAGGGAGGACGGGCCATCCGGGACCCAGACCGCGGGTGGCGTGCTCAGCAAGACCGGCCGGCGGACTTCGGGGCGAGCTCAGCGGATGATCTTCGTTCGCGGGGCGATCCTCCCCTTCGGTGATACCGCTCTCGCACCCCTGGGGGCACGGGCAATCATTATTCCCCAATACGGCTCGCGCCCCCGAGGATGAGATGTCGCGGCTCGTGACATTGATACCGGGCGACGGGATCGGTCCAGAGGTCACCCAGGCGGCTCGCCTAGTGGCGGACGCAACCGGCGTTCCACTCGAATGGGAAGTCGTCGAGGCGGGCGAGCGAACCATCCGCACGCAGGGGACCCCGCTTCCGGAGACGGTGCTCGAGTCGATCCGACGGACCCGACTTGCGTTGAAGGGACCGATCACGACCCCGATCGGCGGAGGATTCCGCAGCGTCAATGTCGCGCTCCGTCAGCAACTCGACCTCTACGCCTCCGTCCGACCGGCCCGGGCGATTGCGGGGGAGGGGACCCGATATCCGGACGTCGACCTGATCGTGGTCCGTGAGGCGACGGAGGGCCTGTACTCGGGGGTCGAGCATTGGGTCGATCGCGACCACACCGCCGCGGAGAGCGTCGCGGTCGTCACGCGGAAAGCTTCCGACCGCATCATTCGTTTCGCGTTCGAGCTCGCCCGCCGGGAACACCGGCGCAAGGTGACTGCGGTGCACAAGGCGAACATCATGAAGACCACCGGGGGTCTTTTCCAGACGGCGTTCCGGGAGATCGCCCGCCAGTACCCCGACATCGCTTCCGAAGAACGGCTGATCGACAACATGTGCATGCAGCTCGCCAAGAAGCCCGAGGAGTACGATGTGATCGTTACCACGAACCTCTTCGGTGACATCCTCTCGGACCTTTGTGCGGGGCTCGCCGGGGGCCTTGGGATCGCCCCGGGCGCGCTGTATGGGGAGAACATCGCGGTCTTCGAGCCGGTGCACGGCTCGGCCCCGAAGTACGCGGGCCTCGACAAGGCCGACCCCGTCGCCGAGATCCTCTGTCTAGAGCTATTGCTGCGGTACATCGGCGAGACGGAGGCGGCGGATCGGGTCTTCCGGGCGGTCTACGAGACGATTCTCGAAAAGAAGGTCGTGACCTACGACCTGGCGCTCCCCGGCTATACCCAGCGACCAGTCCCACCGTCGTCGTGCTCCGCGATGGCGAAGGAGATCGCCCGGAAGGTACCCTTGGTCGACCTCACTCGGCCGCTTCCGAAACGACGGGTCGAGGCGAGCACGGCCATCGACTCCCACCTTATGGAGTGACGGGCGACGGTCCGTCTCCGATCACTTTCACGACCACTCGCTTCCGTCGCTGGCCATCGAACTCCGCGTAGAAGATCTCCTCCCACGGGCCGAGGTCGAGATCGCCGCCGGTCACCGGCACGACGACCTGGTGTCCCAAGAGCAGCCGCTTGAGGTGGGCGTCCCCGTTGGTCTCGCCGGAACGGTGATGCTCGTAGTCGGCGACCGGGGCCAGGCGATCCGCCCAGCGCTCGATATCGTGGATCAAACCGGCCTCGTTGTCGTTGACGTACACGGCCGCCGTGATGTGCATCGCGGAGACGAGCGCAAACCCCTCCGCGACGCCGCTGTCGCGGACGATCCGGCGAACTTGGTCCGTGATCCGAACGAATTCCCGTCGCGACGCCGTCTCAAACCAAAGGTATTCTGTCCGACTGGGCATCGAACCACCGAGCGGACCGTCTCCTTGTCTCACTCGAGCAGGTCTTCGAGTTCCCCCGCCACGAGCGTCAACAGCTGATCGAGGGCCCGGTGCTTGAGCTCCGTGATCTGCCCGGAATCCGTCTCGATCCTCGCGAGGTAATCGTCCCCGTCCCGGACAAACGAGAGGGAGAGCAGGTGCCGACGCGCCGGAGGGGTCGTCCCGACCGGCGCAGTCGGGACGGCCGATGACGCCGGTGCCGACGACCGGGCGGCCGGAGTCGGGGCAGGGGCTGGGGGCAACGGCCGCGTCCTCCGAGCCGAGGAGGACGACGCGCCTCGGGGGGGCGCGGGCACTGTCTTCCGGCGGGTCGGCCGGGGGCCAGTCCGCGGACGGGACGCAGCGCGCCGGGACCGACTCCGATCGGGCATCGGTGACGACCTCGATTCGGCCCTGACCGAGGTCCCCTATTTATGCGTATGGAACGAGACAGGGTGTTGCGATGCCGCACCGCCGCCCGGCAGACGTATAGCGGAGCAAATCGTACGAGGCGCATCCGATGGACCCGGCGGGCGCGACGACGACAACCGAATCGGATTCGGCGCGGCGAATGCGCCCCGAGATCGTCCTCTGGCTCGCCGGAGCGTCCGCCCTGGTCGTCTTCCTCGCGCTGGAGCCGTACTTGTCGTTCGCCTTATTTGGCTCGGACACCGGCGAGTACTTCCGCCTCACGAGCGCGCTGGTGACGACCGGCCACCTTCCTCTCGGCTCGGCCTATCTCGGATGGGGCACGGCGTATCCCGATTTCCCGGGAATCTTCTTGCTCTCCGGCGCAAGCGCCGGCGCCCTCGGCCTCTCGCCGCTCAGCGCCCTTACATGGGTCATCCCGAGCGTCGCCGCCTTGAGCATCCTCCCGCTCTTCCAGTTGTTCCGGCGGCTCTACCCTCGCGATTCGGTCGCGCTCCTCGGCGCCACACTCGCGACGGTCGCGATGCCTCGGATGTTCTCGCTCGCCCACCCCGCACCGCTCGCCCTCGGCGACTTCTTGTGCGTCGCCGGTTGGTGGATGCTGGTCGAGAGTCGACGCGACCGGCGATGGTTCTTCCCGCTCGGTCTCGCGAGCGCCGCGCTCGTCGTCACCCACCACCTCTCCACGTACCTCTTCGTCGTCGGCGGGGCCGGTGGGATCGTCCTGCTCGAACTCTGGCGACCGCGCCTCTGGAGCGGACGATTCCCCGCTCGCGAATGGACGTTTCTGGCCGCGCTCTCAACGGCGACACTCGCCTACTGGTTCTACGGCGCGCCGACCTTCGTGTCGGACGTCTTGGTCCCCGGCCTCGGCTCGAGCCCGCTCGGCACGTTCGTCGGGTTGGAATCCGTCGTCCTGCTCGCCTTCCTAGGGACCGGGGCTCTTCTGCTCGCGCGGCGCCGCGTGGGAGGTACGAAGGGGTCATGGGTGCGGGTCCCCACGACGCGCAGCCTCGCACGGGATGCGCTCATCATCGGGCTCGTCGTCTTCGGGGCGATCGGCGTGCTCGTCTTCGTTCCGCTGCCGGGGACGAGCCAAACGGTCGCTCCCGCTGCCCTCCTCTGGTTCGCGCCGCTGCTCGGGGCCGCGATGCTCGCCGCCGGTAGCCGTCGCGCGTTGACCACGGCTCGGCTGGGTCCGTGGAGCCTCACGCTCCTCGGAGCGATTGGGCTCTCCGCGATCGCCACGCTCCTGCTCGCCGAGGTCGGACCATCCGTCGCCGGCTTTGTCAATGCGATTCCCCCCTCGCGACACGCCGAATACCTGTTCATCCCGCTCGGCCTCTTGCTCGCCGTCGGCGGTGCTCGACTCGCCTTGCGCGCCGGAGACCGAGGAGGCCGCCGCGCGCTCCTCGCGGCATCGATCGGATTGGTCGTCCTCGTTGCGGCGAACGCCGCGATCGTCTATCCGCCCCCGTCGGATTTCGGTGGCTTTCAGGAGGGACTCACGCACGGGGACGCCGCGTTATGGATGTGGATCGGCCTCGGCGTGCCGATAACGTTCGTCATCGCCTCGGACCATCGGCTGAGCTCGATGATCTTCGGATTTGACGGGAATCGAGCGACCTGGGATTCAACGCCGGCGCTGTTCACCGGGTCAAACTTCTCGGCGGCCCTCGCGGAGCTGAACGGCTCCGACGCTCCGCACTCGATCGCGCCGATCAACGCGGTGGCCGTCGATGCGACGATGTACACGGGCGTCGCCCTCAACCCGTCGGCTCCCGCTTTGCCGCTCAGCGCGGCCGCCCAGCGGTGGTTCGAGCGACCGCCGTTTGTGCTCGTCTACCAGAACGGGCTCGAAGCCGTCTACTTCGTCGACGCCGCTCTCTTTTCGGGCTGAGCGGATCGCCCCCGGTACGGTTCGAGGCTCCCGTCGCTCTTCCATCGCCAGATGGGGCAGCGGCTCGTCGCCGCGAGGTGATCGAGCGCTCGCTCGGCCCACCGGAGCTTGGCCGCCTTTCTCGGTCCGGCTTCCTCGAGCGCCGGGAGGTCGAAATCGAACCCCCATAGGATGATCTCGCCGCTCCCGACGTGTTCGGCGAGATAGGCGGCTCGATCACCGTCCGTGAAGCCCCCGACGTTCAGGAGGGTCGGCGTCGGCGCACCCGCCCACGATCCCGCCAACTCCCCCGGAAAGGCGGGTACCCACTCTCGGAGCGCGGGCAAGTTATCGCCGTGGGCATGGACGACCACATAACTTCCCCGCTGGTTGGCGTCAATCTCGGTCGGGACCGGCCCATCCAGATCGGTGACGATCACCTCCGGCACGAGCCCCGCTTCCAAGCACGGGCCGGTCGCGCCGTCGGCGGCGACGATCGCCCACCGGCCCATCCGTTGGCCGAGACGCCAAATCGGAGGGGGCCCGACGCGGGGGGCCCGCCCGACGACGACCACGGAGCGTCCCGAAAGACGGCGGCGAAGCCGTTCGAGCGGGGCCGGCGGTGCGCGCCCGGTGAGCGCGGTTTCGAGCCACGTCGCCGCCGCGGTCTCGAGCTCCCACGCATAGCCAAGCTCCGCCCGGATCTGTTCGTAGACCGGCGCCCAGCGGCCGTACTCCACAGGGAACCCGGACCGCTCACGTACGCAACGATTTATAACTCGGCCAATGCTCCCGACCTCGGAAGGCGTGTCCGATGGCACCGCTGGCAGACCAGATTCTCTCGCGACTCCCCAGCCGGGGACCGGCCCCTCCCCCCCCGCCCCCCTCGAGCGATGACGCCGAACTCGAAGCGGTCCTGGCGTCGCTGAAGACGAACATCAAAGTCGTCGGTTGCGGCGGCGGCGGTTGCAACACGATCAACCGGCTCACCGAGGAAGGGCTCACCGGAGCCGAGATGATCGCATGCAACACCGACGCGCAACACCTGTTGACGGTACACGCCACCCGGAAGATCCTCCTGGGCCGTCGATTGACCCGGGGGCTCGGGGCGGGCGCGCTTCCCGAAGTGGGCGCGAAGGCGGCTCTCGAGGCGGAGGAAGAACTCCGCGGGGCGCTCGCGGGCTCCGATATGGTGTTCATCGCGCTCGGGCTGGGCGGTGGGACCGGGACCGGCTCGGCGCCGATCGTGGCGAAGGCGGCGCGCGAAGCGAACCCCGGTGACCCACTGACGATCGCGGTCTGCACGCTCCCGTTCACGAGCGAGGGCCAGGTACGCGCCGAGAACGCATACTGGGGACTCGAGCGGCTCCGCACGGCCGTCGACACGGTGATCACCATTCCGAACGACCGATTGCTCGAGCTGGTGCCCCGGCTGCCGGTCCAGACCGCGTTCAAGGTCGCCGACTCGGTCCTGGCCCGCGCGATTCGGGGGATCACCGAAATCGTCACGCGTCCCGGCCTCGTGAACCTGGATTTCAACGACTTGCGCACGATCCTCAAGGGCGGCGGGGTGGCGCTGATCGGGATGGGGGAGTCGGAGACCGAGACCCGGGCCGAGGACGCCGTCAACGAAGCGATCCATTCTCCGTTACTCCAAGTCGACATCCACGGAGCGACGGGCGCGCTCGTGAACGTCACCGGCGGGCCGGATATGACGGTGAGCGAGGCGCAGCGAGCGGCCGAAGTTCTTCAGAAGGAGCTGAGCCCGGACGCGCGCATCATCTGGGGGGCGGCGATCGATCCGACGATGCAGAGCACGATCCGGGTGATGCTCGTGGTCACCGGCGTTAAATCCCCGCAGATTCTCGGTGGAAGGCCCTCGGCGGGCGGCGGGACGGGCGAGCCGTCGATCGACCGGGTGCGTTAGCGAGGAGAGCCGATGGCATTCTTGGACCGGGCGCGGCGCGTTCAGGACGGGGTCGACAGCCGCCTCCGCAACGTCGGGCACGGGAAGTACGGTCGGATCCTTCGCATGGCCCGCCGTCCGAGCCGGGACGAATATATTCGGGTGCTCGAGGTGACCTGGATCGGCGCCGTGCTGATCGGGCTCACGGGATTCGCGATCTACATCTTCTTCACGCAAGCCGGCCCGTGGCTGTGGGCGAACTACTTCCAGGGGCTGTAGCCCCGCGGCCGTTCTGAGGCAACGATCGATGGCAAACAAACCGGGCGACGAAGGAATCGGCCTCTTGTCGGGCGGTCCTCCGCCCGCCCCGCCGGCGGAGACGCCGGTCACCCCCGAATCCTCCCCGGCCTCCGCGGCCGCACCGCCCCCGTCGCCGCCGTCCGCCCCGTCGGTGGCATCGGCCGGTCGAGTGACCCTGAAGGCGGCCGACGAGCCGGTGCGGGAGGTCACGGCCGGGACCGTGGCGACCTTGAGCGCGGTGCTATCGAACGGCGACAGCTCGGAGGTGGTCGCCGAGCTGTCGGTCGAGATCGGTTACGCCTCCACCTATCCGGGAGAAGGGGCCGAGTGGCCGGTCTCGTGGATCCCGCCGGGCAAGCGAACGTGGACGGAGATCGTCGTGCCGCACCAGAAGCTCACGCTCACGCTCGGGCCCGGGTCCTCGGTTCCGCTGTCATTCGAAGTCACCACGCCCGTGGGCGTTCGCTACGGGGATCGACTCGAGGTGCGGCTATCGGTTCGAGCGCCGAACGAAGGGGCTCCGGCGCGAGTGACGCTCGCGTGCGTCGCCCGCCAAGCGGTGCTGGCGATCAAGACCTCTCGCGGCTACGAGCGGGAGGTGGCCGACACCCTCCTCGCCCGTGCGGAGGATAAGCCGGACGTCCTGTTCGCCCTTCTCGTCCCGTCCGCGCTGCGGGGATACGTCTTCGCGGAGGGGATGAGCTTCGAAGGGGTCAACGAGATGCTGCGCGGCATCCGCAAAGCCCGCGGACTCGTGGCCGGCGAAACGACGCTCAAGGAGGTCGAGCCGCTCCTCGTACCGAAGGTCACCGTCGAAGGCTTTGTCGAGGGGGCGATCGTGGAACTGGTCGCCGGTCCGTTCAAGGGCGAGCGCGCCCGGGTCAAGAAGATCGACCGGGGCAAGGAGGAGATCACGGTGGAACTCATTGAAGCGGTCGTGCCGATTCCGGTCACGGTCCGCGGGGATCACGTCCGGATGATCGAGAAGGGCAGCGGAGGCGGTGCGAGTGGCGGATGAGGTGAGCGTGCTCGTGGAGGGGGGCAAGGCCGCCGCGGGCGCGACGCTCGGCGCGGCCCTCGGCCCCCTCGGCGTCAACGTGGGACAAGTCGTCCAGAAGATCAACGAGCAGACGAAGCAGTTCGCCGGCCTCAAGGTCCCGGTCGTCATCAAGGTCGACGCGGCGACGCGGTCGTTCACCCTCGAGGTCGGCCGACCCCCCGTCACCGCGTTGCTCCTCAAGGAGGCGGGGAAGGAGAAGGGATCCGGGAAGCCGAAGACCGAGACAGTCGGCGACGTCTCGCTCGAGGCTGTCCGGCGGATTGCCGAGGCGAAATCCGACGACATGTTCGGCCGAACTATCGAGGAGAAGGTCAACCAAGTGATCGGCACGTGCGTCTCGCTCGGGCTCACGGTCGGGGGCGAGGACCCGCGAGCGCTGTTGCGACGGCGTCGAGGCGCGGCATGATCGGCGCTGGACCCGCCGGGCCTCCCGACCTCTCGAATGCCGAGATCGTCGATTACGAGCCGATCGAAGGACCGGATGCCCGCGTCCGACTGAAGCTAAAGGACGGGTCGGTGATCGAAGTTCGTCTGTTGATCACGAACATCCTACGGGCCGGCAACGACCCCAACACCGGGCTACCGTCCTACATCGTCCAATCCGCGCCGATCGTGCGCTTGGTCGAGTCGCCGAAGGAACTTCGCAAACCCCCCCTTCGACCGGGGAGTCGCGACCAGCAGGCGATCCCGGGGTTCGGCTGAACGCTTCGGCCGAAGAGGATCGCCCAAAAAGAAAGTCCCCGGGGGTGGCCCCCCCGGGGGGAATCGGGCCGTTTACTCGATCGCCACCCGGACTTCGTCCGCGGCCGGCGCCGGGGTCTCCTTCGGGAGCTCGAGCTCCAAGAGACCGTCCTTCACGTGGGCCTTCGCCTCCGCGGCCTTCACGTTCTCCGGGAGTTCGAAGCGGCGGAAGAAGCCGGTCCGGCTCCGCTCTTGGTGGAGGTACTCGCCTTCGCGGCTCTCCTTCGACTCCTCGACGTCTCCCCGGATCTCCACGGTCGACCCGCGAATCCGGATGTCGACACGGTCCTTCGGAATCCCCGGGACCTCGGCGATGATCTTGTAGGCGTTCGGGGTCTCCGCGATGTCGGCCCGGGCGAGCCGAAGCGGCGCCTTCGAGCCGTCCCCGCTCACTTCGGGAAAGTCGGCGAACCCTCGGAACCAGTCGTTGAACCGGCTCCGCATCTCCTCGAACGCCCGGTCGAACTCCGTCCACGGGTACCGTCCGCTCACGTCCACGATTTCCGTCGTCATATTGCACCCCTCCTCGTCCGTTCGGACAAAAATAGTATGTTTGCGATACTATATAATAATAACTATTCTCGCCCACTGCGCAGTCCCGGACGTGGGCCGAACTGGCGAGCGCGTGCCGGGGTGATGCTGGGATGAACGCCGCGTAACCCTCATTTAGGAACGACCGGTTCGAACGCCGTGGTGGACCTTCAAGAGACGCCGGCCGTGCCCGTCACTCCGGAAGGAGGGAACCCTCGGCTCGGTTACTTCATCGCGGGCGGGCTCTTGATCGGAATCGGATGGGGACTGGCCGTCCTCGCGAACATCCTCATCCACCGGCTCGCGCCGGCGAGCGGCTGGCTGATCGGCACCGTTCGGATCTTTCCGACGCTCGGTCCCTACGCGTGGCTGACGCTCGGGCTCGGACTCGGGACCGGGATCGTCGGAGTGACGCTGCTCGCGATCGGGCGGGCCACGCCGAAGGGACCGTTCCTCCTCCCGGGGGCCGACTACTGATCGGGCGGCCGGCCGGTCCTCTGGAAGGGCGGGCGACGGCTCTCCTCCGCCGTCGGACCCGCGCACGACGGGCAGCGCCCGCGGCCCGGCCCCGCACATCGACGGCAGACCGGGCGGCCGCAGATCGGGCAACTCGCCGGGGCCGGCTCGCCGCAGAACGAGCACGGGCGGGTGATCATGGCGGTCTCCGGTGGCCTGAGTGGACCAGAAGACCGCTGGCGCGGACTCCCTCCACGAATCCCGCGGCGAATCCTCTTCGGGTGACGTACGTCGCCGCTGCCCGAGCTCGTTCGCTCGCGGACGGAAAGCTCACCGAGAAGCCGGCGGCGCGGAGCATGCCGACGTCGTTGTCGCCGTCGCCGAGCACGACGGCATCCGCCATCGTTCGGCCGAACGAGGCGAGCGCTCTCCGGACGGCGGGAAGCTTACCGGCGCCCCGCTCCATAAGGTGGATGGCATACCCGGTCGACTCGACGGAGACCGGCCGGCCGCGCAGGGCGCGGCGCAACGCGCCGACCGGCACCGACGGTTCGAGCGCGACCTCCGTCTCCCGCCAGCGGTCGGTGAACAGCCGGCGGACGGGGAGCCCGCTCGACCGCAGATGCCGATACGCCTCGAGCGCCACGGCCCGGCGGGCCAGCCGGTGCAGCTTCGGTCGAGCCGACGAGGGAGCTTCGAGGATCAGGCCGCCGTTCTCGGCCACGATCGGCCCGGTCAGTCCGAGGGAGCGGTGGAGCGCGAGTGCGACCGGCAGGACATTCCCGGTGGCCAGCACGACCGGGATCCCGGCGCGCTCGAGCCGCCGGACCAGGGTGACGGCGGATCCGTTCAAGCGTCGGTCGGCCTCGGTGAGGGTGCCGTCGACGTCCGTGACGACGACCGGGCGACGCGATCGGAGCGCCGTCATCCGTGCGGGGGGCCGGGCCGAGCGGAACGGATCGACCGCTCGAGCTGGGCTCGAAGGGCGGCGGCGACGCGCTCGCCATCGTAGCGCCCACGCGCCTCCCGCATCACATCCCCCATCAGGGGAGAGAACGCGTCGAGGCCGCGCGCCTCGACCAACGGCCGGTTCGTCGCGACTATCCGGGCAACCATCGCCTCCAGATCGTGCTCGGACAACTCCGTGAGGCCGGCCGCGGCGATCGCGGCATCGACCGAGGGAGCGCCGTCGAGAAGTGCGCGGAGGACCGCGGGCTTCCCTTCCTTGCTGAACCGTCCCGCGCGCAGCGCTTCGAGGAGGCTCGAGAGGACGTCCAGGGAGAACGCCGGGACCCGCTCCCGCCCGTCGGCCGCCTCGGCGATGTCTTGAGTGAGGAGTCGAGCGACCACCGCGGGTTCGTGGCCGCGTCGGACCAATTCCGCGAACGCCGGCGCCTCGCCGTCCGCGACGAGCACGCGGGCCACCTCGGCCGGAAGGCCGAACTCTCGTTGGAGGCACTCCCGCTGCTCCGCGGCGCCCTTGGGCCGCGGGGCGGCCGCGCGAGCGATCCGCGCGTCCGAGAGGGCGATGGGAGGGATGTCCGTCTCGGGGTACATCCGCTCCTGGCCCGCGAGGGGACGGGAAAACCGCGTGGTGCCGTCCGGGAGCGGGTCTCGGGTCTCCCCGGGAACGCCCTCGAACGCTTGCTCGGCGCGGCGCCGCACTCGCTCGAGCGCCCGCTCGGCCCGGGTGCGATCTCGGTCGGCTACGAGGACGAACGCGTCGGGCGGGTCGAGCGCAAGGCGCCGACGAAGCCGCTCGACCTGCACGGAGGTGATCCCGTGGCCCGGCAACTCGTCGGAGTGGATGATGCCGCCGACGCCTGCGCCGCGAGCGTGGTCCGCCAGTTCTCGACCGAACCAGAACGGTTGATCGGAGCTCCGTCCCAGTCGCCCCGCGAAACCCGGAAGCGCCATCGCGAGCACGACGCCGCCGCTGGTCAGCGCTCGGCGGATCGGCCCCGTTTCGACGTCGGCGAGCTCGCCGTCGACGGCGACGGGGGACCCCGGCCGCGGCGGCGTCCCGCGCGCGACGAGGGCGTCGCGGAGCGAGAGCAGCCACCGCTGGCGGGCCGCTTCTCCGTCGGCGAAGGTCGACACCGCCCGGAGCTCTTGGACTCCCTTGATCTCGACCCGGCTCCCGCCGGGGATCGACACGTTCACGTCCTCCCGAATCGAGCCGAGTCCTCGGCGGACGGGTCCGGTCGCCCGGACGAGCGAGCCGATCTCTTCGGCGACGAGGCGCAGCTCTTCCCCGCTCGCGAGCTCGGGACCGGTGCTGATCTCGATGAGCGGGATTCCCAGTCGGTCGAGCCGGTAGGTCACCGTCTCGCCCTCTTGCGCGATCCGGCGGGCCGCGTCCTCTTCGAGGCAGATCGTCGGGATCGACACGTCACGCCCCCCGACCGCCAACCGACCGTCGACCGCAACCAGCGCCGTCCGCTGAAAGCCTGAGGTGTTCGAACCGTCCACGACGATCTTGCGCATCACTTGGATTTCGTCCACGATCCGGGCATGGAGCCAACTGGCGAGCCGTAACGCCGCGTCCAACGCCGCTTCGTCGAGGCCGAGCGGAGGCTCCTCGTCTGCTTCCACGAGGCAGTCCGACCCGGTCATCTCGTACCGGAACCGATGGGACCGTTCGAACTCGAAGCGCGCGGCGACGTCGACCTGCCGGTTCTCTCCCGAAACCGCGCGGAGCGACCGGACGAACGTGCCGCGCACCTCTTCGGTGAGCTCCGCCGGGCACCGGCAAAACAGCTTGCCCGTCGCGAGCTGGACGTGAACTTCGAGGCCGGCTTTCATCCGTCGGCTCCCACCCGGCGCCCGCCGATCTCCCCGGTCCGGTCCGCCAACAATAGCGCGCGCGCCTCGGCGGGCGAGTTCGTCCGGCCGAGGACCCAAGCCATCTTGACGTAGGCGACCTCGGGCAACATCTCGTCGAGGAACACGACTTGGGAGCGGACGAGTTCGCGGCCGGTGGCGTAGACGAACGGATCCGCTCGTCCTTCGAGGCACTGGGTCGTCATCGCGATGACGGTGCCGCGATCGACCGCCCGCCGGATCCACGGGAGCTGATTTTCGGGCAGGTGGCCGAGACCGGTCCCGGCCACGACGACCCCTCGGGCGTCATGGACGAACGCTTCGGTCCGATCGGGGTCCATTCCCGGGTACGCCCAGACGAGCGCCACCCGGCTCTCGAGGGGCCCCGAGAGGCGCGGCGGCCCGGCTCGGGCGGGCCGGACGTCGGAGGTCCATCGGACCGTCCCATTTTCGACGAATCCGAGCGGAGGAACGTTGCGCGAGGCGAAGGCGTCGCGCCGGCTCGAGTGCATCTTGCGGACGCGGGTCGCGCGATGGATCGCGAACCGATCATCCGACAACCCGGCGTGCATCACCACCACGACCTCGCCGAACGACGCCTCGCTCGCGAGGCGGAGCGCCGCGCGCAGGTTGGAGGCACCATCGGACGACGGCCGGTCGGGTGAACGCTGGGCGCCGGTCAGCACGACCGGCCCCGGGAGTTCTTCGAGGAGGAACGCCAAGGCGGCGGCGGTGTACGCCATCGTGTCCGTTCCGTGGGTCACGACCACGCCGCGGGCCCCTCGGGCGAACGCCGCCACCGTCGTTCGAGCGAGCGTAACCCAATCGTCCGGGGTGAGGTTCTCGCTCAACCGATCGAAGACCGGGACGAGCTGGATCGTCGACCGACCAGCAAGGTCGGGATAGAAACGGAGGAGTTCGTCCGCACTCTCTACCGGTCGAACGCCACCGGTTTCATAGTCGACGCGCGACGCGATCGTTCCTCCCGTGGTCAGCACCGCGACAGGGGGTCCCGTTGGGGACGAGCGGTCGCTCGCCGTCGCCGCCAGCGACGGAGGAGCCGTCGATTCGATGGCGGGCGTCGGGGCGCCCGGCCGCTCCCCGCGACTCACCGTCGCGCCGGAGACCAAGCGGATCCCGACGTTGTAGCCGCTGTCCAGTTTCAGGATCACGATCCGGTCGCCGGAGAATTCGGACCGGGGCATGAGAACGCCGCGCCAGACGCGGCCGGTCGGCTCTCGGATCTCGACAGCGTCGCCGGGGGCGAACGCCGCGAGCGGATCGCCGGCGTCCCGGGCCCGAGGTCGGTCCATCGCTTGAAACTCCGCCGCTCGACTACCCGGGAGGAGGGCGCGCTATAAAGTATGACGCGGGGGAAGCCGCGGCGCGGCGGAGGAGGGGCGCGCGCGGCGCGCGCGGAGGTGAGCCATCCGTTTTATACCGCGCGCCGCTCGACCGCGAAGTGATGCCGTGCTCCTCCGTGCCCGTGTGGGGTAGCTACGAGCGAGGGGAAGCGACCCCCGTTCGCTACGATGGATTATCCTAGAGGCCTGCGGAGCCTCAGACCTGGGTTCGAATCCCAGCACGGGCGTTCGGGGAAGCAGCTGGTTTTCGCGATGCTCGGAAACCCGATGACCGCTCCCGCCTCCCCGTGGAATCTCCCGGGTCGGGCGGCCGCTCAACGGACGCCGACGTAGTCGAGAATATCCCCGTGCGATCGGACGATCGGCCGACCGTCGAGATCCGAGCGGGAGCGGAATTCAAGCCGTCGCCACAAGCCGCTCGGGGGGCGAATCGTCTCGGGATCCGCGCGCGTCCCGTAGATGAACTGAAGGTCCCAGTGGTCGCCCCCGTGGGGGTAGTAGGACGGCCGGTACGTTTCGGAGACGACGCGCTCGATAGTTGGGAATTCCAGGGATAGACCGAGCTGCTCGGACGCGACCCGACGCGCCGCCGCGTCGGGAGACTCGCCGTACACGAGGTGCGATGACGGAAGCATCCACCCCTCGGCCACCTCGGCTAGTCGGCTCGGCATGATCCCCCCCACCTCTTGCCAGACTTCGCGCGGCTCGATCTGGCCGAGCAGCACCTGGTTCGGCGCGTCGCGCCGCCGGACCACCCAAAACACATCGAGACAGAACCCTTCCGGCGGGATCTCGTGAATCGCGGGCGAGAACTTCCGATCCGGTTGAAACCGACAAAATAGCCGCGGGCCGGTCATGGAGGAACGAAGAGATCCCCGGTCTTGACCATTTCGCCCCAGCGACCGCACCTTGATGGAAGGCGACCACGTCCCGACCCGCCTCGCCACCGGACCGGTTCGGCTCGCGAATGTCGAGGGAAGCCGGGCACCTAGGCGGCCGGCTCGTTCCGTATGATCGCGCGGTCTCTGACAGAAAGCGCTTAAGTCCCGAGCCGGTCCACGGTGCGGGGGGACCCTCCACGTCCGGCGTGACCAGACCGCTTGGCCGGCGAGCCCCGTGGTCGGGGCTGGCCGATACGCATAACGGCGCCACCGAGGCCGCGTGGGAGGTCCTCCGGCGCTGGCGAGACGAGCCGGTTCGATTCGCTAAGTTTGCCCTCGTGGGGCTCTCGGGGGTCGCCGTCAACCTCGTCGTGTTCGACGCTGCGCTTACGCTGGGCGCCGTCGCGTTCGTCGCGAGCGTGGTCGCCTTCCTCGTCGCGACGAGTTGGAACTTCACGTGGAACTGGCGGTGGACCTTCGCGCCGCTCCGATCCGCCCATCCCGCGCAGCACTTTGCAATCTACTTCGGGTTCGCCGCACTTTCGCTCGGGGTGAACGAGGCCGTGCTTGCGGCGGGACTCGCGTGGGGATACGCGCCGTTGCTCGCCCAAGCCGCGGGGATCGTCGCGGGGAGCGTCATCGGCTTCGTCGGAAACCGAACGCTCAACTTCCGCGGCACGTCGACGCCGGCTGTGGCCCCCGACGGTTAACCGGGGGAGCGTCGGAACCGCTGGGCCATCACGTACGGCAAGATTCCGCCCGCCCGGTAATACTCCACTTCCACCGGAGAGTTCAGCTCGGCGATCGCGGTGCACCGGACCGTCTCCCCCGAGGGTCGGCGAGCCGTAATCGCCACCGGCATCTTGGGGGCGAGCGGGCCGGATTCCAACGCGAACCGCTCCGAACCGGTCCACCCGAGCGACCGCCACGAATCGCCGGCGTCGAACCGGAGCGGGAGCACCCCCATTTCGAGAAGGTTGCTGCGGTGAATCCGCTCGAAGCTCTCGGCGAGGACCGCTCCGACGCCGAGCAGCCGGGGCCCCTTCGCTGCCCAGTCCCGCGAACTGCCTTGCCCGTAGCTGCGCCCCGCGACGATCAAGAGCGGGACGCGCTCCGCGCGGTACTTCATCGCGGCGTCGTAGATCGTCATCACTTCGCCGTCGGGGAAGTGACGCGTCCACCCCCCTTCCTTCGGGGCGACGAGCTCGTTGCGGAGTCGGACGTTCGCGAACGTTCCGCGGATCAGCACCTCGTGGTGGCCCCGGCGCGAGCCGTAGGTGTTGAACGCCCCGGGCGGCACGCCGCGCTCGGAGAGATAGCGACCCGCGGGGGTATCGGGGGGAATCTCCCCGGCCGGGGAGATGTGGTCGGTCGTCACCCGGTCGCCGAAGACCGCGAGCGCGCGGGCGCCGTCGACGGCGATCCGGCCGTCCGCTCCCCACACGGGCGGCAGGTCGAGATACGGCGCCTCGGCCACGTACGTCGAGCGGGGATCCCACGGGTAGAGATCGCCCGACGGGGGGTCGAGCGCCTCCCAGTGCGCGTCCCCTCGGTCGATCTGTCGGTACTTCTCAACAAACATCTTCGGGTCGAGGGAGGCATCGACGAGTTCGCGGACCTCCCGGCCGGTCGGCCAGACGTCCTTCAGGAAGACCGGACGGCCGCCGTCGACGGTCCCGAGCGGCTCGCGCGTGAGGTCGATGTCCATGCGACCCGCCAGCGCGTAGGCGACGACGAGCATGGGGGAGGCGAGGTAATTCGCCCGCACTTGGTTGTGGATGCGCGCCTCGAAGTTGCGGTTCCCGCTCAAGACCGCGGCCACGTAGGCATCTTGCGCCTCAATCGCCGCGGCGACTTCCGGCGGCAGCGGCCCGGAGTTGCCGATGCAGGTCGTGCATCCGTACCCGACGACGGAGAATCCGAGCGCCGAAAGGTCGTCGAGCAGTCCGGCCCGCTCCAAGTAGGCCGTCACGACCTTGGAGCCGGGGGCGAGCGAAGTCTTCACGTATCGCGGCACGGAAAGCCCGAGGGCCCGGGCCTTCCGAGCCAAGAGTCCGGCCCCGACCATGACAGTCGGGTTGGAGGTGTTCGTGCAGCTCGTGATCGCCGCGATCACGACCGAACCATCGGAGACGACGGGCCGGCCCGCCTTCCCGTTCGACGGCGGAGCGGCGCGGAGCGGATGCGCGGCCCGATACGACTGTCGGGCCCGTTCGAACGCCGCCTTCGCTTCGGAGAGCGGGATGCTCTCTTCCGGATTCTTCGGCCCGGCGATGGTCGGGACGATCGATCCGAGGTCGATCCGAAGCCGCTCGTCGAAGTCGAGCTCGCTCGCGTCCGGTGAGCCCCAGACCCCTTGGAGCTTCGCGTACGCTTCCACGCGCCGCCGGAGCGATTCCGGCCGTCCGGTCCCTAGGAGGTAGGCGAGGGTGGCGTCGTCGACCGGGAAGAACGCCGCCGTCGCGCCGTACTCCGGGCACATGTTGGCGATCGTCGCTCGGTCCGGTACGCTGAGGGCGGTGACCCCGGGCCCGCAGAACTCGACGAACTTGTCGACCACGCCGTGCTCGCGCAGGCGGTGGGTGATCGTCAGCACGAGGTCGGTCGCGGTCGCTCCCTCGGGTAGGGTCCCGGTCAGCTCCACTCCCACGACTATCGGTGGGGGCAGGAAGTACGGCTCGCCCAAGAGCACGGCTTCGGCCTCGATCCCCCCGACGCCCCAGCCGAGGACCGAGAGACCGTTCACCATCGTCGTGTGCGAGTCGGTTCCGATCAGGGTATCCCAAGAAAGGAGGGGGCCGTCCGGGCCGTCCTCGCGGTGCACGACGGTGGCGAGGTGCTCGAGGTTCACCTGGTGGCAGATGCCGTTCCCCGGAGGAACAACCGTCAATCGGTCGAACGCATCCTTCGCCCACCGCAACAGTCGGTAGCGCTCGTGGTTGCGGTCGTACTCGCGGTCGAGGTTGATCAGAAGGCTCTTCGGAGAGGCGTAGCTGTCGACCTGAACCGAGTGGTCGACGATCAGGTCGACCGGCACGGTCGGGTTGATCGCGTGCGGCGATTCGCCCGAGCGAGCCATGGCGCTTCGCAACGTCGCGAGGTCGACCAGCACCGGAACGCCGGTGAAATCCTGCAGCAGGACTCGGGTCGGGAAGAACGGGAGCTCGGTGCCGGCCGCGATCGGACGTCCCTCCGCGAGCGCGACGAGCGCGGCGCGATCGACCCCGCTCTTCGCCGCGTTCCGCACGGCGTTCTCGAGCAAGAGGCGCACCGTGCGCGGGCGGCGGGTCAGCCGGGCGGGGTCGACCCCTTCGAGCCCGTCGATCGAATAGACCCATGCCGTCTCGTCGCCCACCCGAAGGAGGGTGCGCGCCTTGGCCGCTTGCTCGCCGGTCATGGCGCTCGCACGGCACCGCCGCTTATGGCCCCTGCGGCGGGGATCGAGCGGCCGTTGTCACGCTTATACTCTCGAAGGGGGTGAAGGGGCAGCGCGCATGCCTCGGTTCGGCACGAACGGCATCCGGGAGGTAGTGGGAGAGACGCTCACGCCGGCGTTCGCCCGGACGTTTGCGAGCGCCGTGGCCGCGACCGCGCCGCCGTCTTCGCCGGAGCATCCGATCCTAGTCGGTCGCGACGGTCGTACGTCGAGCGAAGCGTTGTCCGCGATCGTGCGATCGGTCCTCACCCTCGCGGGCCACTTTGTGGTGGACTCGGGCGTGCTACCGACGCCGGCCCACCAGTACCTGCTCCCCCGGTGGGGCGCCGTCTTTGGCGTGGTCGTCACGGCGTCGCACAATCCGCCGGAGTTCAACGGGTTCAAGTGCTTTGGCGCCGACGGGCTCGAGGCGACCCCTGCCGTGGAAGGGGCGATCGAAACGGCGATGGAGCGAGCCGTCGATCCGTCGGCGCCGTTCGACCGGATCGGAGCGAGCACGGCTCGCGACGACGGCGCGCGAACCTACTCCGATGGGATCGAACGATCGGTCGCCGCCGACGAGATCCGTCGGCGCCGGTTTACGGTCGTGCTCGATTGCGGGAACGGCGCTTCCGTCGTCAGCTCCCCGTACCTGCTTCGGCGGCTCGGCTGCCGCGTCGTGACGCTGAACGGCCACCTCGACGGAACGTTCCCCGGTCATTTGTCGGAACCGACGGAGGCGAACCTGGTCGACCTCGCCCGGGCCGTCCCGGCGCTGGGCGCGGATCTCGGCATCGCCCACGACGGCGACGCCGACCGGGCCGTCTTCATCGATCGGACCGGCCAATACGTTCCCGGCGAGAAGCTGCTCGCGCTCCTCGCGCGAGAGGCGGTGATCGCCCGGAAGGGCGGCGTCGTCGTCACCCCCGTCACGACCTCGTCGATCGTCGAAGAAGCGGTCGCCGCGAACGGAGGGTCCGTAGTGTACACGCGCGTCGGTTCGCCGTCGGTCTGCCGTGAGATGCGAGACCGCCGCGCGGTTTTCGGGGGGGAGGAGAACGGCGGCCTGATCTTCCCGACCTTTCAGCTGGCCCGCGACGGACTGCGGAGCGCCGCGGGCGTGCTCGAGCTGCTGGCGCGGACGGGCCGGGATCTCGGCGAACTTGTTCGCGAACTGCCCGAGCGGGCGCTGGTCAAGGAGAAGGTCGCCTGCCCGGCGACGCTACGAGAGCGAGTCATCTCCGAACTCGAGGCGACATTCGGCCGGGGGAGCGACCGCGTGGTGACGCTCGACGGGGTGAAGGCGTATTTCGGCGCGACGTGGGTCCTGGTGCGCCCGAGCGGCACGGAGCCGCTCGTCCGCGTCTTTGCCGAAGCCCACGACCGGTCGACCGCCCAATCACTGGCGAACCGGGCGGTCGCGGCCGTGAAGGAGACCGTCGAGCGGCTCGCCTCCCGGTCGACCGCCCCGACGGGCGACGGACGGCACTCCGCCTAGCCGCATCGTCCGGGCTCTGGATGGGCCCGGACCCGCGCCCCGCGGTCAGGCGAGCGGTCGATCCTCGGGCCGGTCGCGGGGGTATCGGACGAGGCGGCGAAAGTCGACCGTGCCGGTTGTTCCCGGCTCCGGCGTTCGCTCGTTGGGATCGAGTTCAAGCTCCATCGACGGGCCGGTCGACAGTCGCACCCGGAGCCACCCCCTCGAGCCACGGACCGTGGAGTCGATAACGGTCGCCGGGAGACCCGACGCCAGACGCCCATCCCCCCACCGCGCGTCGGACGGGTGTCCGGCGATCGAAATGCCGTCCACCGACCAGACCGCATAGCCCAGGAACCGGGCCGCGACCGGCGAGGGGGGGTGAGCAAAGATCGCCTCCGTGGGACCCTCGGCAACGATCCGTCCGTCAAAGAGGAGGGCGGTCCGGTCTCCCATGCGCAGTCCTTCCTCCCGGTCGTGAGTGACCAAGACGGTGGCGACCCGGGCGGCGCGGAGCGCCTCGCGAAACTCCGTGCGGAGCTCCCCGCGCACATCGGGGTCAAGCCCCTCGAACGGTTCGTCGAGCAGAAGCACGGACGGCCGGGCCGCGAGGGCGCGGGCGAGAGCGACGCGCTGACGCTCTCCACCGGAAAGCTGGTCGACGAGACGGCGCTCGAATCCCGAGAGGCGCACCAGCTCGAGCGCCCGTCCGACTTCCACCGAGACGGTCGATTCGTCCGAACGCCGCAGGCGGGGGGCGTAGGCGACGTTATCGTAGACGGTCCGATGAGAAAATAGGCCCGGATCCTGGCCCAAGAGGACGAGGCCCCGACGGTGGGGGGGGACCCGGCGGATGTCGCGGCCCTCGAGATCAATCGCGCCCGCGCGAATCGGCTCAAACCCGACGAGCGCTCGCAACAAGGTCGACTTTCCGCTTCCGTTGGGTCCCATCAACACGAGCAGTTCGCCCGGCGCCAGCGTGAACGACGCGGACCGGACGACCGCTCGCCCCCCCAGTTCCACGGAGACGTCGCGAACGGAGAGGACGGGGGGGCTACCGGCGGCCACGGAACCCCCCGAGAAGCAACGCGGCGATCGCGGCGAGGCTCACGATCAACAGCCAAGCGCTCGCGGTCTCCGCCGCGAACGGAAGGCGATCCGCGGGGAGCTCGTAGATCGCGACGGAGATCGTGGCGAATTTCGGCGTGGCGAGGAAGTTCGTCGCGGTGAACTCCCCGAGCCCGATCACGAACGCGAACAAGCCCGCGGTCACGAGCCCCGAACGGATGCGGGGTACATCCACATCGGTGAACGCCGACCACGCGCTCGCGCCGAGCGTTCTCGCCGCTTCCCGCGGCGCCGCGGACAGGGTAACGAGCGGCGCCTCGAAACTCTGGAGAGCGAACGGTAGCCCGAGCATCGACTGACTGACTACGATCAAGACCCAGACGGTGGCCGGTCCGGTGAGGACGGATCGCCAGAAGGCGGCGAGCGCCAAGGCGAGGATCAACGGGGAGACCAACAGAGGCACGAACAGATACAGATGGACGAGAACGGAAGCGCGAGGGCGCCCGGCGAGCGAAAACGCGCCCCCGAACGTCAGGAGGATAGCGATCGCGGCGGCGAGGGCAGCGAACCAGAGCGTGTTGATGGTCGCGCCGACCATCGAGAGTCCCCCGAGGGCGTTCGTCGTGGCCGGGCCAAAAAGGGTCGTCCAACCGGCGTACCACGCGCCGGTCGGTAGGGTCACCGACCGGTACAGCACGGTGAAGGCGATCGATCCCTCCAACGCCGCCAAGACCGCGGTCCCGACCGCCCCGCCGATGACCCATGGATCGCGCGCGGAGAGGGGCACCGGACGGAACGGTCGACGACCGCCTCGCGGCGCGGACGAGCGGCGCAACGCCAGGTAGGCGACGGTCGGTATCGCGAGAAACGCGACCGCGATGAGCGCCAGCGCGGCCGCCCGTTGAGGTTCGAGATAGACCACTTGGAGGCTGTAGATCCGCGCTTCGAGGGTGAAGTACTGGGGGCCAAACAGCAGCGGGGCCGCAAAGCCCATGGCCGAGAAGAGGAACGTGAGGAGCGCGCCTTGGGCGGCCCCGACCCAGGTCGGAGGTCCCCAGACCTCCCGGTACCTCCGACGGGGCGAGGCTCCCAAGGTCGCGAGGCCTTCGTCGAGTTCCACGTACGACCGGTCGCAGCCGGCGGCCGTGAAGAGGACGACCATCGGCGTGTTGAAGGCGACGTTCACCACGATGATCCCCACCCACCCGCCCCAAGGACCCGCCAAGAGCGGAACGTACGGCGCGGCCACGCCGGACGGACCGAAGAGCTCGCGGACTCCCTCGACCATCACGAGAGACGGGAGAAGGAACGGGACGAGCAACAGCGCCCGCGCCATCTCGCGGCCCGGGACAGCGTATCGGCCCAGGAAGATGCCCACCGGATAACCGAGCCCGAGCGCCACCGCGGCCGAGGCGCCTCCTTGGGTGATCGAATTCTCGAGCGCTTCGCGGTTCAACGGATCGGCCACGACGCTCGACCAAGTCGCGCCAGCACCGGGCGCCATCGCGGCCCCGATCAGATAGACGGCGACCGGGACGAATCCGAAGATCACCACGAAGCCGACGAGCGGGAGCATCGGGAGCAGGGACTCCCCTCGGGACGTCGGGAATCCGCGCCGACCTACGACAGGCTCTGCCACGTATCGAGCCATCCTAGCATCGCTTGCGCGAGGGACGACGGCGCGAGCGCATCGTTCAGGGGAACGAACGACGCCGGATTCGGGGCCGCGTCGTAGACGCTGGGCAGCGCCACCGTCGAGTTCGCGGGGTACATCCATTCGGAGGTGGGGATCAGCGATTGGACCGTCGGACCGAGGAACCAGTTCTCAAACTCCTCCGCGAGCGTCGGGTGGGTGGTGCCGGCCACGATCCCAATCCCGTAGACGGTCCGCCATCCGTACGGAACTCCGTGGAACCACGAGACCGTCGAGTTGTACGATCCCGGGGCCCCGCAGTAGCTCGGCGCGAACGCGGCGCACGCGGGGTCGGTCGTGTAGCTCACGACCATGCCCGGGGCGCCCGGGCCGGCGACAAACGCCGAGAACGCGTCCCCCCAATCCGGTGACGTCGGCGCGACACCGAGCGTCGCGTTCCAGAACGATTCCCACGGCTGATGAAGGACGTCCTGATAGTACAAGACCTCCCAGGCCAAGAACTCCTCGCCGGTGATCGACGTCGTCGGGTTCTCGTAGAGGAAGTTCGAGGCGAGGGTCCGATTCTGGGCGATGCTGTCCAAACTAAGGTGGGCGATCGACCCTCCTTGGGCCGAGTTGAAGGTCGTATTGTAATCGATCCCCAAGTAGCCCCACTCGTAGGGGACCACGCCCCACGTCGGGCTGAGTTCCGCCGCCAGCGTCCCGTTGATGAACGCCGCGGCGGGCGGTTCGTAGGGGATCAGAAGGCCGTCGGCCTGCGCCACCGGTGCGGTGAGTTCGTCCAATCCGATCACGAGGTCGGCCCCCGGACTGCCTCGTTGGGCGAGCAAGGCGCCGACCAGCGAAATCGTCGGGCAGACCACCTGAATCGACACATGGTACTTCGCCTCGAAGCCGCCGAACGTCTCGTTGAACTGGGGGGTTCCGCCGCAATTCCCCCCGAAGAGGCTCGGATACGTGTAGATGGTGAGCGTAGGGGCGCCGGCCCGCCCCCCGCCGCCGAAGAGGCCGCCGTTAGTGTAGATGCCGTAGCCGACCAAGGCGACGACCACCGCGATAGCGACCGCCACGATCTGGCGGCCCAGTCGACCGGGTCGCCACGGGCGGGGACCGGGAAGACGATCCGTCGGAATCATCCGTCGGTCGGAGGACCGACCGAACGCAACGCTACTCCCCGCATTTCTGTCCCTTCGCGGGCATTACCCCGATCAGGTTCTTGGGGTCGACGAGGGTCTCTCGTCCTCTCAGCCGGTCCACAGCTCCCCCATTTTCGGTATCCACCGGTCCCACTTCAACTTTACGCGTCCTGAGGGCCGCTCGATAACCCGACGGTCGCCGCGCCGGTCGATCGAGATCGTCATCGATCGACACGTAAGGGGGTCGCCGTCTCTTCGAGCTCGGGGCTACACACCCTCACCCCCTCATGAAGCTCACTGGGGCTGCTTGAGAGCCGGGGGTAGTGTCCAACCGGTCCGGTATTTCCCGCACACAGACACAAGCACTCGACGGTGCAGACAGAGTCTCCAACGGATACCGAACGACCGCATTCAAAGGAAAGCCGTCAGACGGCAATCGAAGCACCAGCGGTTCGATCGGACGCCCGATCCCAGGAAGCTCCGCCACCTCAGTTCGCCCTCAGGGCTGCCAGCTTCTGCTCCGTCAGCGATTCCCGCTCCCACCGCCACGATTCGCGTTGGCTGAGCATCGCGTAGATCATCCGCACCAGCTTCTTCATCGTCAGGACGTGGCCCATCTTGCCACTCCCGGTGCGCGCCTTGCACTTCGCGTAGTACGCCCGAACGTGCGGCTCGTACTTCGCGATCGTGTCGACCATGAGCGAGAGGGCCCACCGGCCCTCGCTGGGTCCGCTCTTCGACATATGACCGACCCGCTTCAGCGAGGAACTGTTCTTCTCCGTCGGCACGATCCCGAAGAAGCTGGCCAGGTGATCGGCGTCGGGAAACCGTCGCACATCCCCGACGAAGGAACTCACCATCGACGCGAGATAGAAGTTCACACCGGGAATCGTCATCAGGAGCTTCACATCGTCCTTCTCCTTCGCGCGCTGTCGGATCCGCTCCTCGAACTGGTCCGCGAGCTTCTCGGCGAACTCCAGCCGGTCCATCAGGCTCGAGAGCACCAAGTCGCGTTCATCGCCGAAGGAGAGCCCACGGATCGAGGTGCGTCGAAGCACGGAGAAGTGATCGGTCGAGTCGGGCAGGTCCTGGTAGACCCCTTCCCGCTTGAGGTACCCGATGATGGTCGACTTCAGCCGGCCGATCTCTTGGCCGAGCTTGAGCCGCTGGAGGAGGAGGTCGCGCGCGAGCTGCTCCTCCCGCTCGAGCAGGTGCGCTTCGGGCAACATTCCCACGCTGTGGAGACGGGCCAGCTTGACGCTGTCGAGCCGGTCGTTCTTCTTTTTCGACTTCACGATCCACGCCAGCTCCGCGGGATGGGCCACGGTGAGGTCGGTGTACCCCATCGAACGAAGCTGTCGATAGAACGGATAGGCCGTGCCCGACGACTCGAAGGCGATGCGGGCATCCGACGCCACCTTCGTCTTCAGCAGGGCGTATCCATCTTCGCTCATCGGAAACTCGAACGTCTCCGCCCCGTCGTTCGTCAGGATCGTGGCATGGCTCATCGTCTCTCCGAGGTCGATTCCCACTGTCGGCATCACCGGGTTCACCCGCTTGGGTCTCTTGTTCCTGCGCATGTTCCTCCTCGTCCGCGACCTCGGTGTCTGAGTCCGAGGTCGCGCTCGAAGAGACGGCGCGGCCAGACCCCCTTACGATTCAATCAAAGGAAGACCACCGTGGAGGCGATCGTCTTCCCGAGGGACGAGCGCCTCCACGCAAAGGATGCGGGGTTCCGCCACAGGGACGAGGGCCGTCCTTGGGCGGCCCGAGTCCGCGGGGCTCTTGTGGGGAGGGCGGACCGCACGCATCGCAGCCGCGGCCGCGCGGGTCGGCTCACAAAAGGCCGGAATGAATCGACTGTTCGATCGGGCGGGGCCAGGGCGACGGTCGCGTTCCCGCTTCGGCCACAATCCGCTCTCCTGGGGGCCGGCTCAGGTCATCGAGCGTCCAGGCACGAAACCGCTCGTCGGCCCGCGGCGAAGGTAACCCGTTCGACTCCCGGCGCGGAGCGGGGAACACGGGCTGCCCTGACGTCCGGGGCCCAAGGTCAAATAGGCTGGAACGGTAACTGTTCGCTAGGACGACCGATGGCGACGCGACTCGAGGAGCTTCGGCACGGCACCGAGCTGTTGAAGCGGGGGTTTGCCCGGATGCAACAGGGCGGGGTGATCATGGACGTGACGACGGCCGAACAGGCCGCGATTGCCGAAGAGGCGGGGGCCGTCGCGGTCATGGCGCTCGAGCGAGTGCCCGCCGACATCCGCGCCAGCGGCGGCGTCGCCCGGATGGCCGACCCCCATAAGATTCGCGAGATCCAGGAGACGGTGTCGATCCCGGTGATGGCCAAATGCCGCATCGGCCACACCGCGGAGGCCCGCATCCTCGAAGCCTTGGGGGTCGACATGATCGACGAGTCAGAGGTGCTCACGCCCGCCGATCCGTTCCACCATGTCCGCAAGACCGACTTCACCGTTCCGTTCGTCTGCGGGGCCCGGAATCTCGGCGAGGCACTCCGCCGGATCGACGAAGGGGCGGCGATGATCCGTACGAAGGGCGAGGCCGGGACGGGTAACGTGGTCGAGGCGGTGCGCCACATCCGCCAGCTGGCCGACGACATCGAGCGGGTCCGTCGGCTCCCATGGCCGAAGGCGCGCCAGTGGGCCCGGAACGAGCGCGTGAGCGAAGCGGCGCTGCGAGACGTCCGCAATCTCGGACGGCTGCCCGTCGTGAACTTCGCCGCGGGAGGGATCGCTACCCCCGCGGACGCCGCGCTCTGCCGGTGGCTCGGGGTCGACGGCGTGTTCGTCGGGAGCGGGATCTTCAAGTCGGAGAATCCGGCGAAGGTCGCGCGCGCGATCGTGGAAGCGTCGACCCACTACGACGACGCGGAACTGCTCGCCCGGGTGAGCAGCGGACTCGGGGCCGCGATGAAGGGGGTCGATCTGACCGACCTTCCGCCGAGCGCGCTGCTCCAGACACGCGAGAGTGGACCGGTTGCGTTGGCCTCCTCGAAAGATCCCGCGTAAGCTCAGCCGTGGCCGGCCGTAATCCCGACGCGGCGGCGTTCGCCCCCGAGGGCTCGTGAAGATCGTACACGTCTGCCCGTTCTTCGCGCCGCATACGGGGGGGGTCGAGTCGCATGTCCGCACCCTGGCGACGGCGTTCGCCCGCCAAGGACACGAGGTGACCGTCGTCACGTCCCGCTACCGACGATCGCTGCCCACGGAGGAGCATCGGGACGGCTACCGGATCGTGCGGAGCAGCACCTTGTTCACCGTCTTCAACACCCCAGTCGACGTCGGGGTTGGCCGATGGCTCGAACGCGTGGACGGGGACGTCTACCACCTCCACTACCCACCCCCGGTCACCCCGTACCTCGCGACGCGCGCGCTCGAGCGGTTGGGGCGCCTCGGTCCGACCGTTCTCACTTACCACTGCGACCTCTATCTACCCGGGGTCCACGGGATGCTGCTCACGGGCCTCTACGAACGGATCTTCTTGCCCCAGCTCTTGCGCCACGCCCAACGCGTCATCGTACACACGCGCAGCTACGGCCTCACCTCGGCGGCCCTGCGGAGCGTGGAGCCGATTGTCATCCCGTCCGTGGTCGACCTCGACCGCTTCACGCCCGCCGTCCCGGCGGACGGGCTCAAAGAGAAGCTTCGGCTTCAGGGTCGCCAACTCCTCCTGTTCTCGGGACGTCTGGTGCCGCACAAAGGCGTAGAAGTCCTGCTGTTTGCCCTTCGCCAGCTGCCCGAGTCCGTCGCGCTCGTCGTGGTGGGGCGCGGCCCGCGGCTCGGCGCGCTTCGGGCCTTGGCGCGACGCATCGGCGTCGAGACCCGAGTGCGATTCTGCCCTGACGTCGCAGACGAAGCCCTCCCGTCGTACCTCGCGCTCGCGGACCTCTACGTCTATCCGAGCCGCAACCGCCTCGAAGGGTTCGGCCTGGCCCTGGCTGAGGCGATGGCCTGCGGCCTACCGGTGCTTGCGGCCGACATGCCGGGCGTTCGCGAGGTTATCGAGCCGGGCCGGGAAGGCCTCCTGATCGACCCGCTGAACGCCGAGGACATCGCGACGAAGGCCCGCGAACTCCTCGAGGACGCGCCCCGTCGGCAAGCGATGGGACGGCAGGCCCGCGCGCGGGCGGAGGAGCGGTACGGAATCGCTCCGGTCACCCAGCGGCTCTTCGCCCTGTACGAAGGGCTGCTTCGCGAGCGGCGTTGATGGCGCCGCAGAGCGCGGCGGCCGCCCGGCCCACCCGGGCCGTCCAGTCGCCCGACCCGCGCGCATACAGCACGCTTCGCGAGGCGTTGACGAGGAGACCCCGGCCGGATCGGTTGATTCCGGCTCGTACGGTCGCTTCGAGATCGCCGGCCTGCGCGCCGATCCCCGGCGCCAGGATCGGCACGGAGGCACCGACGGAGGCGCGGACGCGCGCGATTGCCCGGGGATACGTGGCCCCGACGACGACCCCGACGTTCCCGCGCGGCCGGCCGAGCCGAGCCGCGCGACAGGCGACATCCAACCAGATCGGCCGGCCGCGCGTCCCCCGGAGTTCCTGAAGGTCACGCGAACCCGCATTGGAGGTGTGAACGACCACGAACACGCCCCGGCCCGGATCCGCTAGCAGTGTCTCGATCGAATCCCACCCCGCCCACGGCGTCGCGGTGATCGCGTCGAACCGGCCCGGCCGGAGCAGGCCCTCCCGGTACAGCCGCATCGTGTTCGGGATGTCGTTCGCCTTGAGATCGAGAATGGTGAGCCGATCGGGCCCGACGATCTTGGGAAGGTCGAACAGCAGTTCGACGCCCGGGCTTCCGAACGCAAGGTACGCCGCTAGCTGGGCCTTGTAGACGGCGGCCACTTCTCGGGTGTGGGCGACGACGCCTTCGATAAAGCTCCGCAGCCGCTGCTTCGGAGGGAGCCGAGCCAAGGCCCGGGGCAACCGCGATGGGTCGGGATCGAGACCGACCGACAAAAGCGAGTCGGCCCGGATCTGACAACGGTCGAGGCGGTCGACGAATTGCTCGGACACGCGGAAGCGGGGGCCCCCAAGCGGAAAACCGTTTCGGCGGACGACGACCCCCGCACGCTCGTCCCGGTCCCGGGACGGTGAACGACCGGGCTTTTGGAACAAGCACCGTCCGGAGGGAGGGGGGCCGCTATATCCGCCCTCGGTCGTTCCCGCCCACCGACCCGATGACCGAGCTGGAACCCTCCCCGGAGCGGGCCCGAGAAGTCCGTTTGCGAGATGCCCGGCCGGGCTCCCCGATCGCGTTCGTTGCGCGGGTCGTGTACGCCGAACGACGCGAGGTCGTCCGCAAGTCCGATGGCCAGCACCGGCCCGTGCTCTCCGGCCTGTTGAGCGACGGGACTGCGACCATGCGCTTCACCTGGTGGGACCCGCCGCGGGAAGGCGTGGAGCGCGGTACGGTGCTTCGAGCGACGAACGTCGAGATGCGAGAGTGGCAAGGTCGGCCCGAACTGGTCTTCACTTGGAAGACGCGGGCCGAGCCCGCGAGCGAGGTCGAGCTTCCCTCCCTCGGGGCCGAGGAGCTCCCGATGCGGTCGGTCCGGGAACTGGTCGCCCCGGACGAAGGGTTTCGACTCGAGGTGCGGGTCACCCGTTGCGATCCGAAGCGGGTGACCGTCGCATCCGAGACAAAGGAGCTCTTCGAAGGGTGGGTTGCGGACCGGTCCGGCTCGATCGGGTTCACGGCCTGGAAGGACTTTTCGCTCCGAGTGGGCGATGCCATCCGGGTGTCGGGCGCCTATGTCAAATCGTTCCGACGGCGCCCGCAGCTCATCCTCGACGACCGCTGCCGCGTGGAGCGCCTGTCCGTGTCGGATCTCCCCGACGTCGCGGCGCTCCTTCCGTCCGAGCCGCGACCGCTCGCCGAATGGCTGCGGGAGGGTGGAGGTGACCCGGTCGTGGCGGAAGGGACCGTGGTCGCGCTCCTTCCGCCGAGCGGCGTCGTCTACCGCTGCCCGACCTGTCGGCGAACGACCGTGAGCGGGGCGTGCCGCTCCCACGGAATGGTGGCCGCCGAGCCGGACCTATCGGCCCGGATCGTGATCGACGATGGCCGCGGGACCGCTACGGTCGCCGCCTCCCGGGAGTGGGTCGAACGGATGACCGGCCTCCGGTTGGAAGACGCGCTCGCGACCCTACGCGCGACCCCCGATCCAAGCCGATTGGAAGAACAGCTGTTCGAGGCGATGTTCGGCCGGCAGTGGCGCATCGCCGGCCGCGGATCGGTCGATGATTTCGGCCTCACCGTCTATCCGTTCTCGGCCGAAGAAGCGCCACCGAGTCTCGAGGCTCGACGCCGGCGGGTGGAGGAGCGGATCGGGAGGTCCGGCGATGCCGCCGCGTGAAGTCGCGTACCGGGTTTTCGCGGCCGAGTTGCTCGCGAGTTTGGAAGAAGACCGACCCCCCGGTGATCGCGTCGCGGCCTACTTGCTCAGCCCGTATGGGAGCCGGATGAGCCGGGTCCTCGTCGCCGGCGAGCTCACGCCGGCGGAGACCTCCGGCGAGGACGGAAACGCGCCGTGGCTGCGAAGCCGCCTGACCGACCCGACCGGCACGATTACCGTCACCGCGGGCGTCTACCAACCGCGTGCGCTCGCGCAGCTGCGAGCGATCTCGACCGGAACTCTGGCCCTCGTGGTCGGCCGGACCCATCTCTACCGGGGCCGGGACGGCGTCGGGTACGTTTCCGTGCGGGCGGAGGGCCTGCGCCCCATCGACCCGGCCCGGTATCACCTCCACTTGATCGAGACCGCCGAGCAGACGCTCGACCGGCTCGACCGATTGCGCGAGCTCGAGAATTCGGGATCGGCGGGCGAGGCCGGCTCGGCACCGGAACTCACCGCGGCCCGCGCGATCCTCGCCCGATACCCGAACGTCGATCGGGAGGCGTACCGCCGGTCGCTCCGGGCCGTTCTCGAGGCGGTCGCTCGGCCGGGGCGAGAGGGATCGGTGGCGGCCGCGAATCCGCCGCCGGCCCTGCGGGACCGCGTCGCTCGCTCCCCCGACCTGGATCGACACGGTCCCGATCCCGCGACCGAAGGATTGGTCCTCGCGATCCTCGACGAGATCGCCGAGGGGAGCGTCGACGGGTACGCCGATGCGAAGGAGCTGTTCGCTCGGCTCGCCGAGCGCGGTATTCCGGCGGCTCGAGCCGAATCGCTGCTCGAGCGGCTCGAAGGGGCCGGCAGCGTCGAGGAACCACTGGTCGGCAAGTTTCGCCGGCCGTAACCGGCCGCCGTCCGACCCGTCCTTGGGCCCCTAGCCGGAGATTTATAGCTGTCCAAAGCTGCCGGGCGGGGGAATGAAGAACACCTGTCTCTCCGACTCCGTGACGAGACGAACGACGAGCTGACCCCCACCCCCTTTCGAGTCGACGATGGCGCAAGGATACAAGCCGCTCACCCTCATCCTGTTGATCGTCCTCGTGGTCGCGGGGGCGGGCGGCGCCGCGGGATACGTCTACCTCACCCATCGCCCGGCGACCGCGGGCACGATCCTGACCGTCGCGGAAGGCGACAACGTGACGGTGAACTACATCGGCTCGTTCCCGGACGGCCCTCAGGCCGGCCGCGTCTTCGACACGTCGATCTACTCGGTGGCGACGAACAACGCGACGTACCCCAAATCCCTGGAATTTACGTTCCGCGGGAACCGCAGCGCCTACACCCCCTTCGCCGTGCACGTCGGCCCCACCACGCCGGCGGGCGGATACGTCGTGGGCAACCTGACGTTCACGTCGGCGATCGCGGGGTTCTGGCAGGGACTGATCGGACTGCCGGGCAACAAGACGACCGAAGTCTACGTGCCGGTCAATCTGGGGTACGGCCCGCTCAATCCCGCCTGCCTCGTGACCCGATCGCTCACCTACACCGTGCCGTACCAGGAGAACCTCACGCTCGCCGAATTCACGGCGGCGTACCCAAACGTGACGGCGGCCGCCGGCACGACGTTCAGCCAACCGACGTACGGCTGGCCGGTCGTGGTGCTGAGCGTCAACGCGACGGCCACGGGCACGTTCGTGAGCCTGGTGAACCTGCCGACCGTCGGTTGGACGGCCTCCCCGAACGGCTGGCCAGTGACCGTGACGGCGATCGCTCCCGCGTCGAACCAGATCGTCCTTCACAACGATCTGACCACCAGCGACGCGGGACTCGTCCGAGGAACGCTCGGAGGCGGCGCGAAAGTCTGCGGCCAATCCCAGTTCATCGTTTCGTCGGTCGATCCGACGCAGGGAACGTTCACGGAAAATTACAATCCGGAGACGGTCGGGGCAAACCTTCTGTTTACGCTGACGGTCCTCGACATCTATCCTCCCCGCTGACGCGGGACGATCGGACCCGGCCCACGCTGGCGATCAGGCCCCTCCGCCGAGGGTCACTTTCCCCGCCCGCAGCAGCGCCTCGAGGCGCGCATCGGCCTCCGCCTCCGCGGCCGATCGCTCCGCCGCCCGGCGGGCCGCCGGGGAGTAGCTGCGAATCAGCGCGCGCGCCTCGGCCCGGCGCGCCCGCTCCAGCGCGAGGAGACGACGGGCCTCGGCTTCGCAGCGGCGCACCTCCCCGTCCAGCCGCTTGAGCTCGAGGTAGATCGCTCGACGCTCGGCCGCCAGCTCGCGGAGCGCGCCGATCGCGGCCCCCGCGGCTTGGAGCCGGGCGCGGACCTCCGCCATCGCGGCGTCGCGATCGGCACGAGCCCGGGCCAACTCCCCGTCGATCCGCTCGAGCTCCTCGCGGGCGGCCTCGACCTCCCGCACGGCGGCCTGTTCCCGGGCAGTCGCGGCCGCCCGTTCCGCCTGGCCCGCCTCGGCCACCGCGAGGGCTTTGAGCCGTTCCCGGAGACGGTCCAACAGCTCGTTCTCTTCCTTGAGCGAGAGCGCCTGCGTCTGCTGGCGGGTCTCGAGCATTTGAATCTCCGCCCGGATCTTCTCGGGATTCTCCCGTGCCAGCCCGCGGTGGCTCGCTCGCACCTCCCGAAGATGGGCGACCGCGCCTTCCAGTCGCTGCCGGGCGGCTTGCCGTTGCTCGCGAAGCTCGGCCAGACGCGCGACGAGCTCTCGGTGGCGGCCGTGCGCCTGCTCCGCCGCTTGGGCGGGACCGTCCCGCTCGTTGAGCCGGCGTCGCTGCTCTTCCCCGGTCGCTCGCATCCGCTCGGCGAGCGCGGCTTGGCGCTCGCGCAGCCGGCGGATCTCGATGTCGAGCCGATGCAACCGCTCGCGAGATTCGCGTTGCGCCGCTTCGTCGCTCTCGGAGAGAACGTCCCGGCGCGACACGTTCGAACCGAACGCCGGCTTCACAAAACCCCTTCGACCGGACCGATCGGACGCCTAGCTACATGTAGGACCGGCTCTCCCGACCTTGGGGCACCGACCGTGTCCGGCTTCAACCTCTCCCCGGGGATCACGCCCTTGCTCACCGGGGTGGCGGCCGCGGTCGTTCCGATCCTCCTCGTGATCGGCCTTTCGTTTCCGAAGGCGAGCGACCGGTTCGCCGGGTTCGCCGCGGCGGTGGGCGCCCTGGCAGCGGTGAAGGCGTACACGGACTTCACGGACCCGGGCGACCTCGAGTTGGCGGCCGTGGGGCTTCTCCTCGCCGCGTTGTTCGCCTGGCGGGCGGCGGGACGGCCGTTCCCTCGGTCCGCCCGGGCCGCCACGATCGCGCTGGGCTTGGTGGCGATGGCGAGCGGAGTCGTGAAGGTCGTCGGCGACATCTACGACCCGTTCGACGTGCTGCTCGGTGCGCTGGTGCTCGGCGGGGGCTGGTTATTGTGGGCCGAGGAGATCCAACGCCGTCGATCGACGACGATCTCGCCGTAGCGAGGGAGAGGAATGGCCGAATGGGACGGGTCTCACGCCCGGGCCCTCGGCCCGGGGAACGATAGCCACTGCGCGGCAAAGAGGGCGGCGGGGGTCGCTGCATCGATATTGAAGACGGCGAGCGGCGCGCACGATTGGAGCATCGCGTTGAGGGCGGCCCGGCCGCGTGCGCCTCGTCCGTAGCCGACCGACGTGGGGATGCCGAGGACCGGGGCACCCACCAGCCCGGCGGTCACCGTCGGAAGGGCGCCTTCCCTTCCGGCGAAGACGAGGTAGGCCCGGGGGCGGGCGCGCGACAGCCGGCGGACGGCCGCCATCAACCGGTGGAGCCCCGCGACCCCGACGTCGTACGCCGTCACCACTGTCACGCCGAGCTCGCGCAGAATCGCAACGGCCTCTTCCGCCACCGGCACGTCGCTCGTGCCCGCCGCGACCACGGCCACGGTCCCCGTCTTTGGGGGCACCCCGAGCGGTCCGGCGAGCCGCGCCACCCGGCCCCCGGCCAGGAAGCGGAGCGGAAGCCCGCGGCGGATCTCGGGTTCGAGGCGGCGCCGCTGCCGCTCAGTGATACGAGAGACGAGCGCCCCTCGATTCTCATGAGCGAGCCGCCAGAGGATCGCTACGAGGTCGTCGGCCCGCTTGCCTTCGCCGAGGATCACTTCGGGCGCACCGATCCGCCGGCCCCGATCCCAATCGAATCGGGCCACCGAGCCGACTCGGACGACCCGGGACCGATGCCGAGCGGGCACGGGACGGCGGACGAGCGCGGATCGGCGGGCCACGGCCGGAACACCCAAGCCATCATATAGCGCGTTTCGGTGAGCGGCCGACCGGGCCCATGCCGGATTTTTCCCTCTCCCCCGAACAGGTCAGCCTTGTCGACCTCGCCCGGAAATTTGCCCGGACCGTGATGGCGCCCCAAGCCGCCGAGTGCGACCGGACAGGTCGGTTCCCCGAAGAGATCTACCGTAAGGCGTTCGACGCCGGCCTCGTGAACCTCAACGTCCCGCAGGAGTACGGCGGCAGCGGCCTTTCGCTCCTCGACCAATGCTTGATCGTCGAAGAGCTCGCGTACGCCTGCGCCGGGATGACGACGTCGATCATCGCGAACTGTCTCGCCCTCGAGCCGATCCTCCTCGGGGGGACGGTAGAGCAACGCGAACGGTTTCTGAAACCGTTCTGCGCGAAGTACCAGCTCGCGAGCTTCTGCCTGACCGAACCGACGGGCGGGAGCGATGCGGGAGCGCTGCGCACGCGGGCGACACGGGACGGCTCCGATTATCTGTTGGACGGCGAGAAGTGCTTCATCACGAACGCTCCTCACGCCAGCCTCTATACCGTGTTTGCCACGGTCGATCCGTCCCAGCGGCATCGAGGCATCACGGCGTTCGTGGTGCCCCGCTCGACGCCCGGCATCACGCCCGGCCCGGATGAGGAGAAGATGGGGCACCGGGCGAGCTCGACAAGCACCATTCGATTCGAACAGGTTCGGGTCCCCGCCGAAAATCGGCTCGGTGCGGAGGGCGAAGGGTTCGCTCTCGCGATGCGGACCCTCGACCAGACCCGCACGCCGATCGGCGCCCTCGCGACCGGCATCGCCCAGGCCGCCCTCGACCACGCCGCCCGCTACGCCCTCCAGCGTCGGTCGTTCGGCCGCCCGATCGCCGAGCATCAGGCGATCCAGATCAAGCTCGCCAACATGGTCCAGCGCGTGCGCGCGGCCCGCCTGCTTACTTGGCAGGCCGCCGCGGCAATCGACGCGGGCGCCCGCGGTACGCTCGAATCGTCGATCGCAAAGTGCTTCGCCTCCGACACGGCGATGGAGGTCGCCGACGAGGCGATCCAGACGTTCGGAGGGTACGGGTACATGAAGTCGTATCCCGTGGAGAAGCTGTTGCGCGATGCCAAGCTGACCCAGATTTACGAAGGCGCGAACGAGATCCAACGGCTGGTGATCGCTCGGGAATTGCTGGCGACGTACGCCTGAGGGAGGCGCCTCGCAATGGAGGTCGTCGTCCTCATCAAGCCGGTCCCCGAAGCCGAGACGCGTCTGCGGCCCAGCGCGGACGGCCGTCGCTGGGACGAAGAGGGGGTGAAATTCGTCCTTGCCGGCTACGACGAATCCGCGGTCGAACAGGCGCTCCTCTTGAAGGAAAGCGCGCCCGGGACCACCGTACGGGCGCTGAGCCTCGGACCCGCGCCCCGAACGGAGGAGGTCCTGCGGAGCGCGCTCGCCCTCGGCTGCGATCGGGCCAGCTGGATCGAGGCCCCGGCCGAAGCGCTCGGCGACCCGGTCGGGGTCGCGCGGGCGCTCGCCGCTTTCTTGCGGCGAGAACCGATCGGTCTCGTGATCGCCGGCAAGCAGTCGTTGGACGAGGAGTCGGGCGTTGTCCCCCTGGCCCTCGCGGCGATGCTTGGTGTGCCCGGCTTTGGCGGCGTCACGAATCTAAGGTGGTCGACGGCCGGCGGCGTGACGTTCGACCGCGTGCTCGCCGACAGCGTCGAATCGTGGGAGAGCTCCGTGCCGATCGTCATCGGCCTCCAACAGGCGTGGAACGACCCGAGGACGGCGAAGCTTCCGAACATTCTCAAGTCCCGTCGCCTTCCGATCGAGCGGGTCGCGATCGGCGACCTCGCGGGCGAACACCCATCGGATGCTCGGATCGAGCGATTCCGGTTTCAACTCCCTTCCCCCCGGACCGGGGCTAAGATCATCGACGGCCAGACACCGGACGAAGTCGCCGAGAAGCTGGTACGACTTTTGCGGGACGAGGCGCACGTACTGCCATGACCGAGCCTCGCCGGGTCCTTGTGGTCGAGCCGTCCGCCCCCGGAGCGTCGACCGATCGCGCCCGGGAACTCCTCGCCCACGCGATGCGATTCGCGCCGGCCTCCGATGTCGCGGCGGCGCGTCTCGGTCCGACGGACGGGTCGTCGCCGAATGGATACCCGATAGGTACCGTCTTTGAACCGACCGACGACCTCGCTCCCACGGGTGGGCCGGTGCGTGCGGCGGAGTGGCTGATG
>JAKAWP010000055.1 GCA_021816955.1 Thermoplasmata archaeon | reverse complement strand
ATCTATCGGAGAGACGTGCCCCGACACGCTCGAGAGGGATCGCTCCCGAGCGCGGCGGCGGGGCGTTCTCGTCGATTGGCCGATTCCGGCGTTGAGGGAGTTGGGCTGCCGGTTCCCCGGTCGCTCCACGATTACGGGGTCGTCGGGAATCTGCACACGGCCGCGCTCGTCTCCCGGTTCGGCTCCGTCGATTGGCTCTGCCAGCCTCGTTTCGCCTCCCCGAGCGTCTTCGCCCGGATCCTCGATAATGAGCGCGGGGGACACCTTGCCATCCGGCCGGAAGAGCCGGCGCGCTCTCGGCAGAGGTATCTCGGCCTGACGAACATCCTCGTCACGACGTTCGAGCTCGCGCATCATCGGACGCTCACGATCACGGACCACATGCCGCTTCCCCCGTCCGACGACGAGCCCGGCATCCCGCTCCTCGTGCGGGAGGTCACGGCGCACGGCGGGGCCGTCGCCGTCCGCACCGAGCTCTCTCCCCGGTTCCGCTACGCTACGGAGCGCCCCCGGTTCGACCGCGTCCGCGACGGCTGGCGAGTCTACGGCCGGCAGGACCGCGCCTGGACGGCGGTCCCCGACGGCGCGATGGTCGAAGACGGCGCGCTGGTGGCCGAGTCGATCGTCTCGCCCCACCGGCCGATGGTGGTGGAATGGGCTTGGGAGGACCGACGGCCGACCGACGAAGCGCCGGACCGCCTACGGACGGCGACCGCCCGGCGCTGGCGGTCGTGGGTGCACTCGACCCGTTCGCACTTCCATCGCTCGGCCCATCCGTGGCACCCGTGGGTGGTCCGCTCGGAGCTGACCCTCAAGCTGCTGAGCCGCGCCGACACCGGGGCGTTCGTCGCCGCCCCGACGACGTCTCTCCCCGAGTGGCCCGGCGGGTCGCGCAACTGGGATTACCGGTACGTCTGGATTCGCGATGCGTCACTGACGGCGGAGGTCCTCCTCTCGCTCGGCCACACCCGCGAGGCGAAGGGGTTCCTCCGATGGGCGTTCGAGCGGCTCAACCGGCGCAGCCCGACCGCCCTGCGCGTCGTCTACGGCGCCCACGGCGAGACGCGCCTCGCGGAGCGGTCGCTCGCCCACCTCGACGGTTTCCGCGCGTCCCGCCCCGTGCGGGTCGGCAACGGAGCGGCCCGGCAGTTCCAGCTCGACATCTACGGCGAGCTGTTCGACGCCGCCTATCTCTTGGGTCGGCTCGATCCGTCGTTCGTCGAGCCGGCCTGGCCGTCGTTGCGGGCGATCGCCGAGACGCTGGTGCGGGTTCGACGACGGCTCGACCACGGCATCTGGGAGATCCGGGGTCCGCCGCGCGCCTTTGTGCACTCCCGGGTGATGGCGTGGGTCGGCTTCGACCGGGCCCGACGGCTCGCCGAAGAGATCGACGACCGTCGCGCGGCCGAACGGTACCAGGAGTGCGCGGCCCAGCTGCACCACGAAATCACGACCCACGGGGTCGACGATCGGACCGGCGGTTTCGCGCAGTGCTATCAGAACCGCCAACCCGACGCCGCCAACCTCCGGATCCCGATCGTCGGATTCTTGCCGTACGACGACGACCGGGTTCGGGCGACCGTGCGATGGATCGAGGACGAGCTGACCGACGGGCCGTTCGTCCATCGATACCGGGCGCCGGACGGGCTCGACGGCCCGGAGGGAGCGTTCTTGCCGTGCTCGTTCTGGCTCGTGATCGTCCGCGCGCGCATGGGACGCGTCCGGGAGGCTCGCCGGCAGCTCGACGGATTGTTGACGGCCGCCACGCCGCTCGGCTTGTTCGCGGAGGAGTACGAGCCGATCGCACGGGAGCCGCTCGGAAATTTTCCGCAGGCGTTCAGCCACGTCGGGTTGCTGCGGGCGATCCAAGCCGTGGCCGAGTCGGAGGGCCGTTCCCGACGAGTCCCGCGACCCCGCAACGGTTAATCGGGGGACGGCTTCTCCGAGAAGGTTCCGCGTCCGGATCGAGCGGGGTCGACCGTCGTTTCCGTCGGCTCGACCCCGGCTCGCCCACCCCGCGACGCGGGGCGGAACGCACGACGATGCGGCTTTGCATCAACACTCAGACCCCTCCCTTTCGGCTCGCCGGTCCGGGCGACACCGACCGGAGCGGGAGCCCCTCGGGCCGCTACGTGGCGAACGTCGGCGGCGTCGTGCCGATGATGCGAGCGCTGCTCGCCGCTTCCCTGGGGCGCTGGATCGACCGGCCGGCCCGCTGGGTCGCCCTCGGGGCCCCCGGTGCGCCCCGCGAACTCTCCTCGCCCGAAGGGTTCGTGGTCGAGCACGTCGACCTCTCCCCGTTGGACCGGCGGCGGTACGCCCGGTTCAAAGACTCGGTCTGGTATTCGTTCCACGGCCCGGGATTCCCCGAATTCGCGCGCGACGACTACCGTTCGTTCCTCACGTACTCGCACCGGACCGCGGACGTGCTCCTCGCCCACTTGGACGACACCGACCTCTACTACGTCAACGACTTTCAGCAGCTCCTCATCGGCGGCCTGATCGGCTCGGCCGCGCCCGCCGTGCTCCGCTGGCACATTCCGCTCGAACTCGCGGGGTATCCCGAACCAGTCCGGCGCTTCTTCTTGCGGTCGATGGAAGGGTTCGACGCCATCGTCGTGAGCACCCGGGCCGGGCTCGAGGAGCTCGTCCGCTCGGGCTACCACGGCCGGGCCCACCAGCTCTATCCGTACGTCGACCCCCGCGATCACGCCGAAGCGACCCCGCGCGAGGTCGCCGCGTTCCGAGAGCGCTACGGACTCGGGGAGGCGCCCGTGATCCTCAGCGTCGCCCGCCTCGACCCGGTCAAGCGCCAAGACCTCCTCGTCCGCGCCTTCGCTTCGATCCGCCGCAAGTTCCCGTCGGCCCGTCTCGTCCTCGTCGGAGGCGGAAGCTTCTCGACGATGGCACTCGGGACCGATCCGCGGGAGACGAAGCGCCTCGCTTGGCAACGCCGGCTCGACCATGTGATCCGCCGTCACCGGTTGGAAGGGTCGGTCGTGCTCACGGGTTCGGTCACCCCGGCCGAACGCAACGCGGCGTACTCCGCGGCGAGCGTCTTCGTCCATCCGGCCCCGTGGGAAGGCTTCGGGCTCGTCGCCATCGAGGCGTGGATCCACGGGCTACCGGTCGTCGTGAGCCAGGGCGCGGGCGTTGCCGAGCTGGTCGACGACGGGCTCAACGGGTTCACCACGCCTCCGGGATCGGTTCGCGCGATCGCCCACTCGATCGAGCGCCTCCTTCGGCGCCCCGGAGAGGCCGAGCGGCTGGGCGCCGCGGGTCGGCTCACGGCCCGGCGGTGCTACATCGGACGGGCGATCCCGCGACTGAAGGCGATCTTCTCGGAAGCGATCGACCTGTACCACTCGAGCGGGCTCCGACAACCGTCGACGAGGAGATGGGGCCGGTGAGCGAGGCCGTCCCGAAACGACCCGGCCGTCGACCGGACGGTCCGTACGGGTTCACCGTCGACTTCTGGCACACGCTGGCCGTCCTCACGCCCACCGACGAACGGCGCCTCACGAGCGCCCGGGACGCGGTGTGGGTCCGTCGGCTCGTCCGCGCCGGCGTTCCCGAATCCCGGGCGTTCGAACTCCGACGCGGGCTCGCTCGCTGGAACGAGCGAGAAGAGTCCGCCGGGCGCGCCCCGTCGCTGGCCGCCCAGATCGACCGAGTCGAGGCGTGGAGCGGCGTGCGGCTCCCATTGGCCCCGCTGCGCCGGGCGCTCGACCGGCTCGTCGATACCGCGCGGCTCCGCGCGCCCCCGAATGCCCACCGGGTCCTCCGGGACCTTCGGCGGGCGGGCGTCCGGCTCGCCGTCGTCTCGAATGTGATCAACGAGTCGCCCGCGGCGATCCGACGGGCGATCCGCCGCCTCGGATACGGACGGATCTTTCGCGCGCTTGTCTTCTCCGCAGAGTACCCCTTCTCCAAACCGGACCCCCGGATCTATCGGGTCGCCCTGAAAGCGCTCGGCGTCGCGCCGGGCCGCTCGGCCCACATCGGCGACCTCCCGCTCGACGAGCGCGGCGCCCGGGCGGCAGGCATGGCCGCGATCCGTCTAGTGCCGGCGACTCTGGGCCCCCGCCGACCGCGCTCGAGGGCCCGACCGGCCGAAAGGGCGGGGACGAAGCGGCTCGTCGCGAACGGGTGGGAGAGCCTAACAGCGGATCGAGTGGTGGCCCTCCTTCGGAGGGGGTGAGACACCACGGATCGATCCGAGCCGCCCTCGTCGACGTCCCGGCCCGGACGTCCCGTACCGGGGAGCGGCTTCTGGCGGGCCTTCAAAGAGTGGCGGAGCCTCGACTTCGGGGGCGCCCGCCGCCTCTACCGATGGGCCGTCATCGGCGTCGCCGTCGGAATCATCGCGGGCGTGGTCGCGATCGCGTTCTACGACGCCCTCACCATCGTCAGCAATACGCTCCTCGGCAATCTTCTCGGGATCGTCTTGCCGACGAACGGCGCCCCGTTCGGCCCCGGCATTGCCTGGTCGACGAACCCTCTCGGGGTCGTCGCGCTGCCCGCCCTGCTCGTCGCCGGTGGGCTCGGCGCGGGCGTGATCGCGATGCGATGGGCGCCCGAAGTCGAAGGGCACGGCACGGATCAGAGCATCCGGGCGTTCCACCGCGGCCGCGGCCGCATCCGCTACCGGACGCCGCCGCTCAAGTTTCTCGCCTCCGTGCTCACGCTCGGGACGGGGGGCAGCGGGGGGCGCGAAGGGCCGACCGCTCAGATCGGCAGCGGGATCGCGAGCTTCCTCGCAAACCCGTTGCGCCTGTCGACCCAAGAGCGTCGGGTGGCGACAATGGCCGGGGTCGGCGCCGGGATCGGCGCCATCTTCCGCGCGCCGTTCGGCGCCGCGCTGCTCTCGAGCGAGATCCTCTACCTTTCCGACTTCGAGCCGGAAGTGATCATGCCGTCGATCATCGCCTCGGTGATCTCGTACGCCATCTTCATCACGATCAACGGGCCGGGGGCGGAGTTCGCGACGCCCGCCGGGCTCGGCTGGAGCGCGATCCAGCTTCCCGTCTACGTCCTGCTCGGCCTCGTCTCGGGATTGATCGGCATCGTCTACGTCACGACCTTCTACCGCACCCGGGCGTTCTTCCGGCGGCTTGGGATCCCGCCGTGGCTCCGACCCGCGGTCGGCGTCGCCATCGTCGGGGCCGTTCTCGTCGCCCTGTACTTCGTCGTCCCGTTCGAAGGCCACTTATTGACCGTCGGCGCCATCGGGATCGGCTACGGCGTCGTCCAGTGGCTCTTGTTCCAAGGCCACCTCCCCCTCCTCGTGCTCTTAGTCGTCGTCGCGCTCATCTTCGTCAAGATCGCCGCGACCGCCCTCACCATCGGCTCCGGCGGGAGCGCGGGGCTATTCGGGCCGGGGATCGTCATCGGAGCGGCGATCGGCTTCTCCGTGATCAGCTTGGTCGACCTCGCGGTGCCGAGCGTCGCCACTCCCGGCGACGTCACCGCGTTCGCGATCATCGGCATGATGACGTTCTTCGGCAGCGTCTCCCGCGCCCCGATCGCGGTGATCCTGATGGTCGTCGAGATGACTGGCTCCGAGGCGCTTCTCGTCCCCGCGATGGTCGCGATCTTCGTCGGCTACTACGTCGCCGGCCGGCACCACCTCTACGAGGAGCAGGTCGAAAACCGCTTGGCCTCTCCGGCGCACACGACCGAGTACTTCGCCGAGTTCCTCCGCCACATGCCGTGCTCGAGCGCTCTCGAACGGTTTCCCCCGACCGTGCGGCCGACCGACTCGGTCCACGACGCCGAGCTCGCCCTCAGCCGCTCGACGGTCTCGCTCGTCGCGGTCGTCGATCACGACAAGCTCGTCGGGGAGATCCGCCTCGCCGACATCTTGGACGTGCCGTTCGGCCATCGGCCGCGGGTTGAGGCGAAGAAGATCGCGCGGGAGAACTTCGCGACCGTCCACCCCGACACCAGCCTCCTCGAGGTCGTGGCGGCCCTCGATGCGGAAGGGGTCGACGCCGTGCTCGTCACCGACCGCGCCGACCGGAGCCGGCTCGTCGGCTTCATCACGCGCGAATCGATCACCCGGTTCCAGCGCTCCCCGTCGCTCCCGGTGGAGTAGGGACGAGGGCGCCGGTCCCGCGGGTTGCGCTCCTTTTGAACTTTCCTTCCTCTCGGCCCGGCCCTGTGTCGGACGCGCTCGACCGTTCCCCCGCGTCATCCGCTCGCCGGTGGCGGATCGGGCTCGTCACCGCCACCAGCGTCCGCAACGGCGCCGGGACCGACAATTGGATCCTGAACCTGGTCCGGTCGAATCCGTACCCGGACGTCGCGTTCACGGTCTTCGAGAGCCGCTGGATCGATCGGGAGCGGATGGACCCGGCGGACTACGCGGAACTGCGGGCGAAGGCCCGCTTCGTCGTCCTGCCGGATCACTGGCGGCTGCGGCGCCGGACGCTGGCCGCCCTGGCATGGGTGCGGCCGAAGGCCGCCCGGTTCTTCCTCCGCGAGCTCCTCCAGCGAGCGATCGTCCGCGGGACCGTGGGGCTTCGGCGGGCATGGCGAACCGCCGGCTCGGAGGTCGACGTGCTGTACTTCATCGACAACCTCTCCGCGGAGGCGGTCGACCCGACGATCCGCGTCCCGCTCGTCGGCAGCAGCCACAACCTGAGCCCCACGGAGGGGCCGGCGTCGCCGACCGCCCGCCGGCTCGTCTTCCGCTGGCTCTTCCGCCGGTTCCAGGCGATGCATTACCTCGCCGAGCCCCTGCGGCTCCGGACCGGCTTCGAGCGGCCCGGCGACTTCGTGATCCCACCCGGGATTCCCGCCGGCCGGTTCCGGCCGGCGGCCCCGGTGTCGACGGAGTGCCGGCGGTTTCTCTACCTCGCGCACCTCGAAGCCGGCAAAGGGATCTTCGACCTGCTCGATGCCTGGGAGGGGGCGAACGTTCCGGAAGCGACCCTCACCGTGGCCGGCACCGGCTCCGCCGAGCCGTCGGTCCGGCGACGCGCCGCCGCGCTCCCGCGGGTCCGGGTCCTCGGCGCGGTCCCGTCGAACGACGTCCCGTCCGTGTACGCCGCGCACGACGTGCTCGTCTTCCCCACCCGGTTCGACACGTTTCCTGTCGTCGTCTTGGAGGCGCTCGCTTCAGGGCTGCGGGTACGGACGTCCCCCGTGCTTCGGGGAATCTTTGACCGCTTCGAAGCGAGCGGCCATCTCCGCTACGATGCCGGCGGGATCGCGGCCACCCGTCGGGCGATTGAGGAGGCGTACCGTTCCCCCGCGTTGACGGAGGCCGAACGGCGCGAGCTCAACGCCCGGGTCGAGGCCGAATACGCCTGGAACGTCGTGGCGCCGCGGATGATCGACGCGCTCCGTCGCCTCGTCCGGACCGACTCCGCGCCCCCGTAGCATTCCGGACGGCGGCCGGGGCCGCCGTGGCCATCGGATTGAGGGGGTCCGGCTGAGAAGGCGTTGAGTCGATCGTCCGGCCGGGCTACTGGTGGCCTACCCCAAGTTCCTACGATCCCGAGGTCGGACGCCGGTCTCGTCGTGGGGGAGAATTCGGATCGCTCAATGGCAGCCGCCCGCGGCCGAGGGCAGGCGCGGTCGTTTCGGATCGGGCCCGAGTGGCCAGCTGAAGGGGTGGGCCGGTCGGGGCGTGGGGGCCGATGGTCCGGCCGTCTGCGGTCGAGGGTCTACTCCCTTGCCAACCGGTCGACGGCGCGCCGACAG
>JAKAWP010000054.1 GCA_021816955.1 Thermoplasmata archaeon | reverse complement strand
GATCTCCGCGAGCGGCGCCATCCGGACGAACCACTGCTCGGAGAGCCGCGGCTCGATCACCTCTTCGGATCGCTCCGACCGCCCGACGGTGTGGGTGATCGTCTCGGTCCGCACGAGGAGCCCCGCCGCGGCCAACGCCTGGACGACGCGCCGGCGGCCCTCGTCCCGGCCGAGTCGTTGGAACGCCGCGGGCACCCACGGCCCGGTGAGGCGGCCCGCTTCGTCGAGCACGTCGGGCGGCATCGGAAGACCGCCGTGCCGCCGATAGATCTCGTAGTCGACCGGGTCGTGACGCGGGGTGATCTTGAGCGCCCCGGCGCCGAACGTGGGATCGACCGCCGAGTCGGCGATCACTGGAACCGCGCGGTCCGTCAGCGGAACCGTCACCGTTCGGCCGACGAGATGGCGGTACCGCTCATCCTCGGGGTGGACGGCGACCGCCACATCGCCGAAGATCGTCTCGGGACGGACCGTCGCCACGTCCACGCCTCCGGGGGAGCCGTCCGCGAACGCGTAGCGCACGTAGTACAGCTCGTCGCGCTCCTCGGTATGGACGACCTCGAGATCGCTGACGGCGGTCCGGTACCGGACGTCCCAGTTCACCATCCGTTCGGCCCGGTAGACGAGCCCGCGCCGGTACAGTTCGACGAACACCCGCCGGGTCGCTCGCTCGCTCGCTGGGTCCTTCGTGTAGCGGAACCGGGACCAGTCGACCGTGAAGCCGCCGGCCCGCATCTGTTCGCGGATCGTCGCTTCGCACGACGACTTCCAGGCCTCGATCGCCGCGAGCGCCTCCGCTCGGTCGAGCGCGTCGAAGTCGACGCCCTTCCGCTGAAGGTCGCGACGCACCTCGACCTGGGTCGCGAGGCCCGCGTGGTCGACTCCGGGAATCCAGGCGACCGAGCGTCCCTGCATGCGCGCCCGCCGCGCGAGGACGTCCATCACCGTGTTGCCGAGGTAGTGGCCGAGCGTCAGCACGCCGGTGACGTTCGGCGGGGGGAGGACCATGCTGAACGTCGGCCCGCTCGGCCGCTCGGGGGCGACGGCGATCTGGGCGGCCTCCCACGCCGCTTGCCAGCGCGCCTCGATCGGACCCGGATCGAAGCGGGGCGGCAGCGTTCGCTCGGCCGTCAGCGGGCTTCCCGCGCTCATCGTCGCCGGACCTGCGGGAACAGGATGACGTCTTTGATCGACGCCGCGCCGGTGAACGCGAGCGCGATCCGGTCGAGGCCGAAGCCGACGCCGGTCGACGGCGGCAGGCCGTAGCGCAACGCTTCGAGAAAATCGGCGTCGTAGGCGTAGCGGTCGTCCGGCCGGCCGCTCAGCTGCTCTCGGAACCGTCGCTCCTGCTCGATCGGATCGTTGAGCTCGGTGTACGCGTTTGCGAGCTCGAACCGCCGGTAGAACAGCTCGAACCGCTCGACGCGGCCGGGCTTCGAACGGTGCGCTTTCGCGAGCGGGGTCGTGGCCAGCGGGTGGTCGACCACGAACGTCGGCGCGTCGAGGGTCGGTTCGACATACTGGGCGAACAGCCGGTCGAGCAGCTTGCCGACCGGCGCGTCGCTCGGCACGGACGGGTCGAACCGGGCGACCTCGGCGCGGAGCGCCTCGATGGACAGCTCGGGAACGGACGAGAGACCGCTCCGCTCTTCGAGCGCTTCCACGAAGTCGATCGTCCGGAACGGCGGACGGAACGCTTCGGCGGCCTGCGCGGCGGGGGAGGACGGCGGAGCACCGTCCGCCGCGACCTCCGCGAGCCGGGAGAACAGACCTTCGATCAGGCCGCGCATGTCGTGGTAATCCGCGTACGCCCAGTACGCTTCGACCATCGTGAACTCGGGGTGGTGCGTGGTGTCGGCGTCTTCGTTGCGAAAGCACGGCCCGACCTCGTAGACGCGCTCGAGTCCCCCGACGAGCAGCCGCTTGAGCGGCAGCTCGAGAGCGATCCGCAGCTGGAGCGTCTCGTCGAGCCAATTCGAGTGCGTGAGGAACGGGGCCGCGGCGGCTCCGCTCGCGACGGGCAACAGCACCGGGGTCTCGACGCCGAGGAAGTCGTGGTCATCGAAGTAGGCGCGCATCGCCCGTTCGAGCCGGGCGCGGAGCCGAAATCGCGCCCGAACGTCGGGGGAGGCGAGGAGGTCGACGTACCGACGCCGCAACCGCTCCTCGGCGTCCTGGAGCCCGTGAAACTTCTCGGGGGGCGGGGCGATCGCCTTCGCGAGGAGGGTCAGCTCGGTGACGTCGAGCGAAAGCTCCCCACGCTTCGACCGGGCCGGCCGGCCGTCCGCGCCGAGGAGATCGCCGGGGTCGAACCGACGCACCCACCCGTCGAACCGGTCGGTCCCGACCTCGTCCGACCGGACGATCAGCTGGAGGCGACCCGCCGCATCTTCGAGGTCGAAGAACGCGGTGCGGCCGTGGACCCGGACCGCCCGCAACCGCCCCGCGACCCGAACGGGCGGGCCCGCGTCGGCTTCGCCGGCCCCCAACCGCTCCGCGCGCTGGCGGGCTTCGGACGTAGGGCGCCGGCCCGGAAACGACCAGGGGTACGGTTCGATCCCGTCGGCCCGCCAGGCGGCGAGCTTTTCGATCCGTTCCCGGATGAGCGGGGAGTCGTCCATCGCCCTCGGTCCTCGAGGCGGGAAACGCTCGGCCGCAAAAGCGTTCTCTCGGGCGGGCGAAGCGGAGCCAATCAGCTCGACGGGCCTTCGAGCGCCACCTGTTCGATGCCGGACGGGCGTCGGAGCGCGAGGTGCTCGGGAATCGCCGTTCCGTCGGCCGCGGTCTGGCGCGGATAGTACAGCAGCGGGAACGAGCCGAAGAAGAACTCGGCCGTGGCGTCTCCCCCGCCGATCCCGTAGCTCACGTAATCCGAGAAGTAGATGTACACCTGGCCCGAGCGGTGCCGCTTGAGCGCGTCGACGAAGCGAGCGAACGGCTCGGAGCCCTGACGCTGGAGCTCCTGGACCACGTCCGTCAGGATCGGCCGCTGCGAGAGTCCGGTGAGGCCGTCGTAGGCGATGTAAACCTCCGGGCGGGGATCGAACGCGACCACATCCAACCGTACGACGCCTTCGGCCCACTTCGTGCGCATCGCGCCGTCGTACGCGGTCCTCGTTATAGGTTCTTCGATGATCGATCGACCCGTACGAGCCCCAGCCCGGGGGCGACCTTCCCCGGGGAAAGGGGCGGACGGCCGCCCGGTTCCCTACGGTGGGGCGGCCTCGCGCGTCATCTCAAACGTGCAGACCGGGTCTCCCTTGCCGCGGCACGTCGTTTCGGCAGCCTGGATCGGCACCTTCCAGAGGGTTTCGAAGAATCCGGCGATGTGACCGCGGAGGAAGTAGCAGCAGGAGGACCCTCCGCTCGTACTCGCACATTCGAACGAGTCGGAAACGACGACGACCGCTCTTTTCGAAGCCTCATCGATCGTCACGGATTCCAGCTGGCCCCACCCGAGCGTGGAGTACAGTTCGAGGAGATAGGCCGCTTCTTCGTGTACGACCGCCTCGCCCACCGTCGAAAAGTTACCTTCCCAGGTGACCTTCCCGAGCGCCTTTCCCTGCTGATAGAGAAGAACGGCGCCGCCGCTTCCGAGCGTCATCCGGACCTCGTCCAGCATCGCCGAAAACGGCGACGCGGTGATGGCGACCAGTCGTGATCCGATGGTGCTGAGGATCGGGTATCCCTTAGCGATCAGCACGCCGTGGTGGTCGCTCTCCACCGCCACGTCAGTGACGCCGGGCCGCCTTTGCAAAGCAGACTCGATGCGGGCCGCCGTCAGGGTCTCCCGCGTCTCGGCAAAGCAGGTCCACCGGCCCGTTCGGCCGTCGGCCGCCACCCACGACTGCGAACTCCCGATGTTCAAGCCGAGGTCCGAGACGACCCGCGCGACGTCTGCGAGGATGCCGATGCGGTTCTCCAGTCCGACCGAAATCCACCACAAATGCAGGCCTCGGGAGCAGAGGATCGTCGGGAGTTCCTTGTGCCGGTCTACCGGCACGACTAACCTATTCGTAGGGGAGGTGTCGGGAACGTTCGATGACCGTCCCGCACTTCCTTGGCTCGATGCGCGTTGCGCCATCTTCCCATCCTCCTTGGACTGAAATCCAGCCGACTTGCCATCGCTCTGGGCTGGTCCGCGTGCTACCGCTACACATACTACAATGGGTCATGGGTGTATATAGGGTGGCAGGCCTGTTAACTGATTATTCGATATTGGAACAATTGATTCGGCCCGATTCGAACCCGTGCTACCCGGCGGTCGAGGGCAATATCACCGTGGCGAGCCGTGGATGAACCGTGTGACCGAGGATCCGGTAGGGGCCTTCGTGCCCGGTCCCCGGGTCATGCTCGGGGCCCGTCGTTCCGGACCTCTTTCGGGACGCGTCTTCGCCGCCAAGGACCTCTTCGATGTCCGGCGGTACGTCGCAACTTGCGGCAATCCGGACTGGGCCCGCACCCATCCGCCCGCCGATGCGACCGCGCCCGCCATCGAGCAGCTTCTCGACGCGGGGGCGCGGCTCGTGGGCAAGACGATCACCGACGAACTCGCGTTCAGCTTGGAGGGAGAGAACGTGCACTACGGCACTCCCATCAACTCCCGGGCACCGGGCCGACTCCCCGGAGGCTCGTCGAGCGGGTCGGCGTCGGCCGTCGCGGCCGGGCTCGTCGATTTCGCCCTCGGGACGGACACCGGCGGCTCCGTGCGGATCCCCGCGAGCTATTGTGGGCTCTTCGCGCTCCGTCCGACGCACGGGCGGGTCTCGCTCGACGGGGTGATGCCGTTGGCTCCGAGCTACGACACCGTCGGTTGGTTCGCCCGCGACGGGATCACTCTCGCCCAGGTCGGCGCGGCGATCTTGAGCGACGACCGACCGGAGCCGATCCGTCGGTTCCTCTGGGTCCGGGACGCGGAAATGCTCGTAGACCCCGGGGCCGCCAGGGCCGTCCGCGACGTCGCCCAACAGCTGTTCGAACCGATGGACGAGGTCGAGCTGTTCGAGGGCTCTCCGTCTCGTTGGTCAACGACGTACCGGCGGATCCAGGGATGGGAGGCATGGCACGGTCTCGGACCGTGGATCACGGCGACCCGGCCGCGGTTCGCTCCGACGATCGCCGAACGGTTCGCTGCGGCCGCCCGCGTGACCGAACCCGAGGCGGACGACGCCCGACGCGAGCGGGCCACGCTCGCCGCGATCGTCGGCCGGTACGTGGACGACGGGACGGTGCTTGTGCTCCCCGCCGCCCCGTCCGTGGCGCCTCTGCGGGGGAGCCTCTCTGGAGACGCCGGCGCCCGCTATCGCGACCGCGCGCTCGCCCTCACCTCGATTGCAGGTCACGGGGGGCGGCCCGAAGTCGTCCTCCCCGTGGCGAGCGAAGGAGGCCTGCCGATCGGCCTCGGCATCATCGGACGCCGAGGGGCCGATGCCGCCCTCCTTCGGCTCGCCGCGGACGACCGGGTGCAAGCGGCCGCGAAGAGGGCGGTCGGCCGACCGCCTCCCGCGCCGACGGCCCCCCGCGCAAGCGGGGCGGACGACGGCGCTCCCGAAGCCGCCTAGTGGTCGTGCCCGCCGCCCGAACTGTCGCCCTTGCCCGACGGCGGCGTCGACTTCTTCGCCGCGATGATGTCGTCGATGCGGAGCACCATGTTCGCGACTTCCACGGCGGAGCTGATCGCCTGGCGCTTCACGCGAAGCGGCTCGACGACCTTGAGCTTCCACATGTCGGCCGCCTTGCCGTCGGCGAGGTTGACCCCGACGTTCCGGTTCGCGTTCGCCCCTTCGTGCGCGCCGCGCAGCTCGATGAGGGTGTTGATCGAGTCGTAGCCGCCGTTCTCCGCGAGGGCCCACGGGACCGCTTCGAGCGACTGGGCGAACGCCTCGACCGCGAGCTGCTCGCGGCCCCCGACGCTCGGGGCGAACTTGCGCAGCTTCACCGACAGGTCGATCTCGGTCGCGCCGCCGCCCGGGCAGACGACCCCGTCCTCGATCACGCTCGCCACGACCTTGAGGGCGTCCTGGAGCGAGCGCTCGACCTCCTGGGTCACGTGCTCCGTGCCGCCGCGCACCAGGATCGAGACCGACCGGGGGTTGGAGCAGCCGGTGACGAACGTCATGTCGTCCTCGCCGACCTTCCGCTCCTCGACGCTCGCGGCCCGGCCGAGGTCGGCGCTCGTGAGGTCCTTGACGCCCGTCACGATCTTGCCGCCCGTCGCGCGCGCGAGCTTCTGGAGGTCGCTCTCCTTCACCTGCTTGACGGCGTAGATCCCCTCCTTCGCGAGGTAGTGGAAGACGACGTCGTCGATCCCCTTCTGGGAGACGACGACGTTCGCGCCCGCCGCCTTGATCGCCTCGACCATCCGGCGGAACGTCTTGTCTTCCTCGTCGAGGAAGCTCTGGATCTGCGCCGGCGCCTTGATGTTGATCTTGCTCTCGATCTCGGTCTTCTTGATCTCGAGGGCCGAGTTGAGCAGGGCGATCTTCGCGTTCTTCACCTCGGTCGGCATCCGGGGATGCCCGCGCTCCTTGTCGAGCACGATCCCCTCGATGAGCTCGGTGTCCTCGATCGAGCCGCCGTGGCGCTTCTCGATCTTGATCTGGTCGACATCGGCCACGATGCGGTCGCCGCGCTTCTCGGCGATCTTCTGGACCGCCTTCACCGCGATCTTCGCGAGGTGGTCGCGGGAGCCGAAGACCCCCTTCGAGCCCATCGCCGTCGTGGCGCAGTCGATCAGCACCTGCTCGTCGGTGCTCTTCACTTGCGTGCCGATCTCCTTCTCCAGGATCCGCCGGGCTTCGTCGGCCCCGAGCTGGAATCCCCGCGTGATGACCGTCGGGTGGATGTTCTGCTCGAGCAGGTACTCGGCGCGCTTCAGCAGCTCCCCCGCGATCACGACGGCCGTCGTCGTGCCGTCGCCGCACTGCTGGTCTTGCGTCTTCGCCACTTCCACGAGCATCTTCGCCGCGGGGTGCTCGACGTCGACCTCCTTCAGGATCGTGACACCGTCGTTCGTGATGGTGATGTCGCCCATCGAATCGACCAGCATCTTGTCCATCCCGCGGGGTCCGAGCGTCGTCCGAACCGCGTCGGCGATCGCGCGCGCGGCCGCGATGTTGTTCGTCGTCGCTCCGCGCCCTCGCTCGCGTTCCGTCCCCTCTTTCAGCACCAGGATAGGAGTTCCCTGCAGCATGGGCTCACCAACTCCGGATAAATTGCCCTTCTATATAAACATAGTTATCCGCGCCGACTGCGCAGCTCCCGCGAGGCGGTGGAAACCGGGCGCGCTCCGGGCGGCTCGGAGCCCGGCGCTCGCGGCGATTCCTGCTCTTCCGAGCCGTCCCGTTCGCCATTGAAGCGGGTCGGGGTCGGGCGAGGGTGCCGATCGGAAAGGCGGGGGCCGGTCCCGACGGACCGGCTTTCCTAGCCCGCGCACGGAACCGTTCCGGTGCCGCAGGTGGTCGACGGCGCGTCCCGTCGCTACTGTGGGGCGTAACGGGCCGTGAAGTGCGGAAGGGTAGCCGGCTGCTCGAGCAGCCGGACCCCCCGGACGCTCTCCCGGCGGCGATAGACCGCTTCGACGACATCGGCGACGTAGGCGAGGTGGCTCGCGGTATACCGCCGGCGGGGAATCGCGAGTCGGACGAGGTCGAGCGAGGGCCGCCCTCCGCTCCCTCCGAACATCACGGGGCCGATGTCGACCGTTCGCACGCCCCCTTCCCGGTAGAGCTCGATCGCCAGCGCTTGGCCGGGGAGCGCCTCGGGGGAAAGGTGCGGCAGGAACCGCCGCACGTCGAGGTACACCCCGTGGCCGCCCGGCGGCCGGTAGAACGGCACGCCCGCCCGGTCGAGCCGGCCGGCGAGGAAGCGGACCTGGCCGATCCGGTGGGCCAGGTAGTCGAGCTCCGTCGCCTCGTCGAGCCCGATCGCCATCGCCTCGAGGTCCCGGCGGGCGAGTCCGCCGTAGGTCGGGAACCCCTCGAACAGGACCAACGACT
>JAKAWP010000053.1 GCA_021816955.1 Thermoplasmata archaeon | reverse complement strand
TCATTCCGCGTTACGGCGAGCCGAACCCGTTCCACGTCGGCGGCCGCCGACGCCTTTCCGACGGCGAGGCGAAGGCCCTCGTCGCGGAACTGAGCCGGCCGTGACGGCCGCCTTTCGTCCGCCCGCCGTCGCCGGCGCCTTCTACCCCCGCGACCCGGCGGAGCTGGCGCGAGCCATCGAAGACTGCTTTCGGGACGGGCGCCGCGGCCCCGGCCGGCTCCCGCCCCGGGGCGCCCGCCGGGCGCCCCGGCCCCGGGCCCTAATCGTCCCCCACGCGGGGTTCGTCTATTCCGGGCCAATCGCCGCGTTGGCGTACTACCGCGTCGGGGCCGCTCCCCCGCCGTCGAGCGTGCTAATGCTCGGCGTCGATCACCACGGCCGGGGCGGCTTTGCGCTTTCCCGCCGGCCGTGGGTGACCCCGCTCGGGCCGGTCGCGGTCGACCGCGAGCTCGTCGACCGACTGGCGATCGAACCGATTACGATCGACGAGGCGGCGCACGACGCCGAGCACTCGATCGAGGTCGAGCTCCCGTTCTTGCAGTACGTCGTACCGGCGCCGAAGATCGCCGCGCTCCAGGTGACGTTCGCCTCCTACGAGGAGCTCGAACGGGTCGCGGACGCGGTGCGAACGGCCCTCGCCGACCCGGACCTTCTCCTGATCGCTTCCTCCGACTTTTCCCACTACGTGAGCGTCGACACGGCCGAACGCTTGGATGCGCTCGCCTTGGCCGCCATCCGCTCCCGCAACGCTCGGGCGCTCTACGAGGTCGTCCGGCGGGAGCGGATCTCGATGTGCGGGATCGCGCCGGTCACCGTGCTGCTCGCCGCGCTCCGCGACGAGCCGTTGACGGTCGAGATCCTCCGATGGGGCCACTCCGCCGAAGCAGAGCCGATGGACCGGGTCGTCGGATACGCCGCGGTCACGTTGGACAGGGGGAGGCTCCCCTCCGCTCGCGGGGGTGGCCCGCCGGCCGAGCCGGCGGTTATATAGGCCTCCCCGCTCGGCCGGCGAAGCGGCATGATCCTCTCCGACCGGCGCATCCGTGCGGCGATCCGGGACGGTCGCATCGTCATCCGACCGTTCCGTCCGTCGTGCCTCGGCACGAACTCCTACGATGTCCATCTCGGTCCGTGGCTCTCCGTCTACACCGAAGGCGCCCTCGACGCCCGGCGACCCGGGCCCGTGCGCACCTTTCGGATCCCACGGGACGGCTACGCCCTGTTGCCCGGCCAGCTCTATCTCGGGGTGACCGAGGAGTACACGGAGACCCACGGGTTCGTCCCGTTCCTCGAAGGGAAGTCGAGTGTCGGCCGCCTCGGCATCGACATTCATTCGACCGCCGGGAAAGGCGACGAAGGGTTCTGCAATTACTGGACGCTCGAGATGAGCGTCAAGCTGCCGGTCCGCATCTACGCCGGGATGCCGATCGGGCAGCTGATCTACTTTGAGATCTCGGGGCCGGTCGACCGGAGCTACGCCACCAAGCGCTCCGCGAAGTACCGGACCGTCTCCCCGCGGCCGATCCCGTCCCGAATGTACCTCAACTTCCGTCGCGCTCGCCGGACCGGCCGCCGCCGGTAGGGTCGGGGAGCCGTCGGTCCGGTCCGGGGACGCCCGACGCGCCCGCCTCCCGCGCCGACAAAGGACGGATCACGTAGAACGCGGGTCGGCCGGGGCGAGCCCGATCCCGGCGCCGGAGCGGGTCGTGCGCCGCCCCGTTATCTTCGGCGACCACGGTCACCTGCCCAAAACCGAATCGGCGCGCGAAATATCCCGCCGCGTCGCGCAAGAGGCGCTCTTCGGACGCGAGCGGGACCTCCGACGGTCGCTCCTCCGCGCGAAGCAGAGGGGCCACTCGCTGCACGTACCGAACGAGCTCCGCGGGCGGGGCGGCGACGTGCGGCGCGGTGCGAGCGCGTTCGACGATCCGCCCCACCGCCACCGCGCCGTGGGAGGCGAGGTCGTCCCGCATCCACGCTTCCGCTTCGGCCTTCCACGGCGCCGCGACGAAGAACACGAGATCCGCCCCGGCCGCCGAGGACGCGTCGGGCGCCGACCGAACGACCGCCCGAAGGTCTTCTTCGACCTGGTCGAGGTAGGCTTCCGCGGCCTCCGCCTCGGGCGACCGCGCGAAGTCGCTCGCCGAGGGGATCGAGAGCGCGGCGACGAGACCGTCCAACCGCTCCGTCGCGCCGAGCGACTCGGCGAGATGAGGGGTGAGCGGCGACAACAAGCGGATCCACGCGTGCGCGAGCCGACGCGTTGTCGCGCTCGGCGATCCGCCGCGGAGGGCGTAGCGGCGGAAGGCGGCCGGAAGGCCCACGTACACCGCCTCGGCCCAGCCTTTGACATCGAGCCGTTCGATCGCCGATCGGGCTTCCTCGACCCGTTGGCCGACGGTCGACTCGAGCCACGCTTCCAGCTCGGGGGGCCCACTCCCATCGCCGCGCGCGGCGTTCGCGATCAGCCGGCGCACGTCCGCCAAGCGGTCCCGGGCCGCCGTCACCCCGTCCGAGTCCCACTCGACGTCCGGCCCGGCGGAGGCGCTCAGCGCGTAGTACAACCGCAGCGCATCCGCGCCCCACTCCCGAAGACCGTCCCGTAGGGGCGGAACCGAGCCGCCCTTGGCGCTGACATCCCGCTTCGACAGCTTCGCCCCGGTCGATCCCGTGACCCAGCCGTGGACGAAGATCCCCCGCGGGGCGAGCGCCGGCGGAAACAACAGCGCGTGCGCGAAGAGAAAGACGGGAAAGTGGACCCGCTTGTGCTCCTTCCCGCCGATGTTCCAGTCGAGCGGGTACCAGTAGAGGAACTCCTCCCGGGCGGCGCGTTGGATCGCGGGATCGATCGCCGGTTCGCCCGGGCCTTCGCCGAGAAAGACGAAGTCGAAGAACGCGTCGGTCAGCCTTTCCGCTGGGATCTCGTGCTCGCGGACGAGCCGACGCACGATGTAGTAGGCCGGGTACAGCGTCGAATCGGCGATCGGCTCGATCACCCATTCGGGGTCGAGGGGGAACCGCGTGCCGAGCCAGCGCCCTTGGCGCGTGCACGGCCGGTCGGCGAGCCAGTCGACGACCGCGGGGAACTCCCGGGCGTAGTCGTCCGGAACGATGCGGACCGAGGGCAGAATCGACCGGACCCGCTCTTTCCAATCGTCTCGCCCGTAGGCGAGAAACCACTGGTCCGGCACCCGCCGGATCTCGACCTCGTGATCGTTGCGGCAACGGACCGGCTTCGAGAATTGCCGGACGACGAACGACCGCCCGCCGGCAGCAAGGCGCTCAGCGACGAGGCGCCGGGCCTCGGCCACGGACCGGCCGGCCCATGGTCCGTAGACGACCCGGCCCCGCGCGTATTCGAGTCGGTAGAGCCGGTGCGTCGCCTCCTCCCGTCGATCGACCTGATCCAACCGGTACGCCCCCACCGCCCGCAGCGCCCGCTCGGCGGGCGTCCCCGCCCCTTCGACCAACGCCCGGTCCGCCTCGGGAAGTCCGTCCGTATCGGGAATCTCGATCAGAACGCGCGGCGTCGGGATCCGGGCGCGCTCGGCCGGCGCGAGGTCGAGCAGGGCGAGCGCGTCGGCCGGGGCGTGGCTCGGGACGCTCATGACGACCCCGGTGCCGATCGTCGGGTCGACCAGGGCGCTTTCGAGGATCGGCACGCGTTCGTCGGTCTCGGGCACCGTGGCCCAGTGGCCGAGCACCCGGTGCGGAGCGGTCGAGCGGGTCGGCTCTTCGCCGTACTGCAGGGCGAGGCGCCGGGCGCCGGCCCGGCTCACGAGATAGACCGTGCCGCGATGGACCCACTCGACGAGCGGCTCGCGCGGAGAGACCCAGAGGTTGGTCACCCCGTAGATCGTTTCGGGCCGCAGCGTCGACGCGAGCAGGTACCGGCCGTCGTCCAGCCGAAACGGAACGCCCACGTACTCGATGACTTCGGCATCTCCCCCGGTCGACAGGTCGGTCTCCGACGGGTCGACCGCGACCGGACCGCAGACCGGGCAGACCGAGGAGTAGTAGGCTCCCTGGCGCAAGACCCCGGCGCGATGGAACCGGTGAAACTGCCAGCGAATGAACGCGCGGTAATCGTCGTCCAGTGTGGTCAGATAGGCGCTCTCGTCGACGAGCAGCCCCATCGACCGGTAATCCTCGAGGTACCGAGACCCCAAGAACCGGGCCGCGCGCTCCGGGTCCTCGAGTTCCCGCCACTGGGGTTCCGGCACGCCGGCGGCCTCGAGCTCTCGCACGGTGGCCGGGCGTCGTTCGCGGACCTTCTGGGCGAAGGTCACCGCGGGCAGACCGGAAGCGTGAAGGCCCGTGGGGAAGAAGACCGCCCGGCCGTTCATCCGATGGAACCGGGCGAGCGTGTCGGCGTAGACGAGGCCCCGGAGGTGCCCGACGTGGAGAAAGCCGCTCGGCCCGGGATACGCGACGACTTCGAAGAACTTCGGGCGGCCGGGCTCCCGGCGGGCCCGACCGAGGCCCGCGGCTTGCCACGCGGCCTGCCAGCGCGCGTCCTCGTTCATTTGGAGTTCGAGGACCTCCCCGGCTATTTGACCCCCGCGACGCACTTCGTCTTGGCCCCGGCCGAGCAGGAGATAGGGCCTTGAAGCCGGGGCGATTTGGCGGCGCAGATGCGGATCATCGAAGTGTTCCACTCGATCCAGGGCGAGGGGCCTCTGAGCGGCGTCCGAACGAGCTTCGTTCGCACCGCCCGTTGCAACCTTCGCTGCCGCTGGTGCGACACGACCTACTCCTTCGGACCGGGCCGGGAACGGTCGATCCCCGAGCTGATCCGGACGATCGAACGCCATCGGACCCGGTACGTCTGCCTGACCGGTGGAGAACCGCTGCTCCAATCCGAGTCGGTCTCGTTCGTCCGAGAGCTCGGACGTCGAGGATACACCGTGGTCGTCGAAACCGGCGGGTCGCTCGACATCTCCCCGTACGTCGCGATGCCGCACGTCGTCGTCAGCCTCGATGTCAAGTGCCCGAGCTCTGGAATGGAACGCCACAATCGATGGTCGAACCTGTGCCAGTTGCGCTCGACCGATGTGGCGAAGTTTGTGATCGGCGACCGGACCGACTACCTGTACGCGCGGCGGACGCTCCAGCGTCGCCCGATGGCGGCGATCCCCGTCTTCCAGCCGGTCTACGGCACGCCCCCGGGGCGACTCGCCGACTGGGTGCTCCAGGACCGCCTGAACGTTCGCGTCATGCTCCAAGAGCACAAGATCCTCTGGGGCGACGTTCGCGGAAAGTGAACCGGGCCCCCGAAGGCAGAGACTTTAAGGGAACGGTTCGTTCCGCGCCGAGGTCCGGTTCCGGCCGGTGCCCGCGATGAAAGCCCACGAGCTCCCCGAGGTGACCGACCTCCCGTTCGGGAAGGCGCGGGGGATGGTGTTTCCGCGGGTCGTGCTCGCGGGCCACGGGGTGCTCGCCGAACTGGGCGCCACCTGCCGGCAGTTCGGCTTTCCTCGCTCCGGGGTCGTCGTCACCGGTCCGAAGACCGTCGAGCTGGCGGGACGGAAAGCGGCCGAAATTCTGACGGAAGCGGGGTTCCGCGTTCAGACGGTGATCGCGGGCGAGGCGACCTCCGACGAAGTCGCGCGGGTCGAACAGGCTACGGAGGGAGCCGAGTTCCTGATCGCCGCGGGAGGAGGCAGCAAGATCGACATCACGAAGGTGGTGGCGGCTCGACTCAAGATCCCGTTCGTGAGCGTGCCGACGTCGGCGGCGCACGACGGGATCTCCTCGCCCCGGGCCTCGCTGCACGACTCCGAGCGTCCCGCCAGCATCGAGGGGGCCGTCCCGATCGGCGTGATCGCCGACACCGCGGTGATCGTCCAGGCCCCGTTTCGATTGCTCGCCTCCGGTTGCGCGGACGTGATCTCCAACATGACCGCGATTCTCGACTGGAAGCTCGCCGTGCGCCTCCGCCACGAGGAGTACTCGAGCACGGCCGCCACCTTGTCCGAATACGCCGCGCAAGAGATCATTGCTCGGGCGGCGCTCATCAAGCCGAACCTGGAGGAGTCGGTCTGGATCGCGATCCGACCGATGATCGTGGCGGGGATCGCGATGAGCGTCGCCGGCTCGTCCCGTCCCTGCTCAGGAAGCGAACATCTGTTCAGTCACGCCCTCGACCGGCAGGCCAAGAATGTCGGCCTCCACGGCGAGCAGTGCGGGATCGGCGCGATCATGATGATGTACCTTCACGGAGGCGATTGGCAGGCGATCCGCCGGGCGCTCGAGACGATCGGCGCCCCGGTCACCGCCCGTTCGCTGGGCGCGACCAACCAGCAGATCGTCGACGCCTTGGTCCAGGCGCACTCGATGCGGCCCGACCGCTACACGATTCTCGGCGACAACGGCTTGACCCGCGAAGCGGCGGAGCGGCTCGCCCGGGTGACCGGGGTGGTGAGCTAGGGTGAGCGACATCACGCTGCTCGCCACGCGCCAAGCCCGAGTCGGCTTCGAGTTCGTCTACCACGGCGGGGCGCCGGTCTGCCGAACGTGTCCGTACCGCAACGCGTGCCTCACGCTCGATGCCGGGCGCCGCTACCGGGTGACGCGCGTCCGAAGCGTGGAGCATCCGTGCGTCCTCCAAGAGACGTCGGCGAGGGTGGTGGAGGTGACGCCGGTCGCCCGGTCGTTTGCCGTCGAAGCGCGCGGGGCGATCGTCGGAAGCTCGCTCGACGTCGAGCGGTACGACTGCGGCCGGCTCGACTGCGCCAGCTGGGCGGTCTGCGCGGGCCCGGACGTACCGACGCGCCAGCGATTCCGGATCGAACGAGTCGAACCCGGACCAGCCGAATGCCGGATTGGTCGGAGCCTCCGGCGGGTCGAAGCGGTGTGAACGCCACGAGGGGCTGTGGGGTAGCTACGCCTAGGGGTCGTTCCCCGGGCGCTCTAGTGGTCCATCCTTCGGGCTTTGGGAGCCCGGGACCCCGATTCAAATTCGGGCAGCCCCATTCCCTCCTTCCTCACCGCTCCGCCGACGGAACGGGGTCGAATCTCCGCCCTCGCACACCCGATTCCGTGGCCGTGAAACCCCAACTCGCGCGGCGATCACGGTTCGGGAACCGGCGATGCTGCGGATTCCGAATGCCCGATCCCGGCCCGACGTGTTCGGTCCGCAGGACCGTTCGGTGGGTCCCGGTCCACGACGGCCGAGCGACGCTCCGATCGTTCCGGTGGCTCATGGCGAGGCGGGAGCGGACCTGGTCATCGCCTGAGCTGTATCAGCGACCTCTCCGGACGCTCACTCCATGAATCCTGAGCCCACGGTGAGCGAACCGCCGGCTGCCTCGTTCGGCTCGGGGGCGCGGGCGCTTCATGCCGCGCGCCTCTTCTGCGAACTCTGTCAGACCTCGACGCCTCACCGGATTCTTCGGCTCGACCCGGGCTCGACGCGCGAGTCCGCCCGGATCGTTTCGGGGATCGCGCGCTGCCAAGTCTGCCGACGGACCGGACCGTTCCGAGCCGATCGTCGACCCGACCGGGCGGTGGCCGCGATCCTCTCGGAAGGAGGGCGATCCTCCCCCACCACGATCCCGCTCCCCGATCACTCCCGGATCGCCGTCGGTGACCGGGTCGTGGTTCGACCGGGACAGGAAGCGCTGGTGCGGCGGATCGAGGGAGATCGGGGCCCCGAGCCGGCGGCCAGCGTCCGGTCCGTCCGTCGCTTGTGGCTGTCGGTCCCAGGGCCCCCCGCGGTTCCGATCTCCATCCACGAACGGGGACGGACGAGGTCGGTCCGATGGACGTACCCGCCCGGTGCGACGGTGGCCATCGGGGATCTCGTTTCGATCGATTCGGAATCGGTCGAGGTGGTCGCCATCCGAATTCGGGGACGGACCTTGCGGCAAAGCCCTCAGCCGCAACCGCTGGCGGAGGTCACGCGACTCTACGGGCGTCGGGCCACAAACCCGCCGGGCGGAAGGAGTCGCGGGAGAAGCTCCCGGTCGATGCCGAGCGCCCGGGACCATTCCCGCTCCGCCTCGGCTCGCCGTCGGTCGTCACCCGGCCGAATCAGCGCGTGGACCTGACCTCGCGCCCTCAACGCGCTCTCCGGGGCCGCCACCCACCGGAGAGATCGG
>JAKAWP010000052.1 GCA_021816955.1 Thermoplasmata archaeon | reverse complement strand
CACATCGGTGGAAGAGCTCCTCCGCCTCCTCGAGCAGGGCCAGTGCCCCCGGTGCGGACAGCGGGTCGATCCGACGACGTTCGAACCCCACGTGGCAGAAGCTCAGCAGTTGGCCCGACAGGCGGACGAAGCGCTGCGGACAGCGGTCGCCCACCGGACGGAGGTCGAGGCCGAGTGGCGGGCCGCCGTCAGCGCCGGGCAGCGCTGGAACGAATGGCTCGCCCTCGAGCGGGAACGGTCGACCCTCCAGAGCGCGCTGCGAGCGGCCGAAGACGATCGATCGGCCGTGGACGCCCGACGGCAACACTGGCTGGCCGAAGTCGACCGGCTGACCCCGGTGGCGGAGGGCGTGCTGCACACCCGGGCCGAAGTCGACTCCGCCCAGGTCCGGCTCGACGCGGCGCTCGCCCGGGCGCTTACCGCGCAGCGTTCGGTGGAGCGCAAGGTGCAGCTCACCCGGCGCCGAGACGACCTCGATGCGCAGCGGCGCCGGGCGGCCGCGGAGGCCGCCGAGCGCGTCGCCGATCGCGCCCGTCGGGCCGAGGCGCTGGCGACGCTGGAAGAGCGCCGGGCCGAGGTCGAAGCCCAGGTCGCCGCCGACGCTTCCGTGGAAGCGCGGTACCGGGTCGCTCAAACCGAACGGGAAGAGGCCGAGCGGCAACGGGATCGGCTCCGGTCCGAGCGGGACCAGCGCGAAGGGGAGCGCCGCCAGTTCCACGAACGGTGGAAGACCGCCGCCGCGAAGGTCGGAGAACGGGAGCAGCTTCTGGAGAACGAGCGTCGGCTCTGGGCCGTGGCCGGATGGATCGACGGTCCCTGGAGTGACGCGCTCGAGGCGATCGAGCGCGAGATCCTCGCCCAAGCCCGGGACGCGTTCGCCGGCCGCTTCGCCCGCTACTTCCGTTCCCTCATCGAGGCGCCGAATCTCGTCGCCGAGATCGACGAGACGTTCACCCCGACCGTCGTCCTCGACGGCGAGACGACGCCCGCCGAAGCGCTGAGCGGCGGGGAACGGACCTCCCTCGCCCTCGCCTATCGTCTCGCGCTCGGCGAAGTGGTGCGGGAACTCGGCACGTTCCGGCTCGACACCCTCTTGTTGGACGAGCCGACCGAGGGGTTCTCCCGAGAGCAGGTCGGCCGGCTGGCAGAGCTGTTCACCACGCTCCGACCGCCCCAAGCCGTGATCGTCACGCACGACGACGACCTCGAGGGGATGGCCGACACCGTGTACCGAGTCGTCAAGGTCGCGGGGAATTCGGTGGTCCGACGGGTATCCGCGGAACGCCCCCCCGCCGAGGAGGGCGCCCGCGCACCGCTGGCGACCCCCACGGAACCGGCCGTCGGCCGTTCGGAGACGGCGGGGGCAGCCGTCCCGCGCTGATCGCAATGCCGCGTCGGAAATACGGTCGGCTGCGAAAACCGATCCCCCCGGTCGCGCCGGCGAAATGCCGGTTCTGCCGGCTCGGTCGGCGATGTCCGCGGCATCCGACGACGCGCGAAGCGGCCGTCGGGTGACCGGCGCTCTCGGGGAGCTCACCGCGGCTTCTTTCCGCCGGTCAGAAGCGGAGTCGCGACCTTCTCGTTGAAACGGTCGGCGGTGCGGGAGAGCCCCTCGCGGGCCCGGTCCGGAAGCCGCCCCCGGGTTCGCGCGAGCGCGGCCTCGATGCGGAATCGGGTCTGCTGCCAGCGGTAGAGACGGTTCGGATACGCCGCCTCGTAGAGCAACGTCTTCCCTCCGTCGGACGCCCGTCGCGCGCCGGGGTCCTTCAGGCGGTCCCGGACCGAATCGAAGAATCGCGTCCCGGGAATCGGCACCGCGATCGACACCGAGTACTCCTCCGGGCTGAATCGGCGGAACAGCGCGGGCGTCGCCTCGATGTCTTCCAACGTCTCGCCCGGGTAGCCGAGCATCAAGAACCAGAATTGGCGGATCCCCTCCCGACGGAGCGCCGTCGCGACGGATTCGACTTGGCTGAGCCGGGTGCCGCGGCTCATCAGGTCGAGCATGCGCTGGCTGCCCGACTCCACGCCGACGTAGACCCGCGCGAGCCCGGCGGCCTTGAGCCGGGGCAAAAGGTCCGGCTTCAGCAGGTCGACCCGGGCGAGGCACTCGAAATGCAGGTCGAGGCGTTCGCGTTCCATCCCGTCGAGCAGTTGCGTGAGCCACGACCGCTGGATCCCGAAGACGTCGTCGCAGAATCGGACGTAGTTGACCCGGTACCGGTCCCGGAGCGCCCGCAGCTCGGCGAGCACCCGGGCCGGGGACTGCTGGCGGAAGGTCGTTCCGAACGTCGGCTTCGAGCACCACGAGCAATGGAACGGACAGCCTCGACTCGTCAGGATGGCGGCCCGTCGCTCGCCGGTCTTGCGCTCCCACGCCGACAGGTAGGCTTCCATGTCCACGAGGTCCCAGGCCGGGAGCGGCAGCGAATCGAGATCCTTGAGGAACGGACGCGGCGGTCCCCGCACGACCTTCCCGTCCTTGCGCACCGCGAGCCCCGACCACGGCTCGACGGGCCGGCCGCTCGCCACGTTCCGAGCCAGATCGAGCAGCACCTCCTCGCCTTCCGAGTACGCCACCGCGTCCACGCCGTCCGCCAAGTACTCGTCCGTCCGGGTCGCCGCATCCGGTCCACCTGCGACCACGACCGCTCCCGCCGACTTCGCCCTCCGAGCCAGCGAGATCGACCGTCGGTACGTCAGCGTCTTCGTGTGGAGGCCGACGACCTGGGGGCGCCACCGCTCGAGAGCGCGTTCGAAATCGCGATCGTCGCGCGAGAACGTCAGGTCGACGATCGACACCTCGCAGCCGTGGCTTCGCAAGAACGCGGCGAGGGTGAGGAGCCCGAGCGAGGGGTACAGCTCGATGAACTTCCGTTCCATCGGGTCGTCTCGGGCTCGGTACGGGTCGACCAGGAGCACGCGCGGCCGTTCGGCCGGAGCCGGCTTCGTCGGTTCGGTCACGTTGGGCCTCGTCGGCGGCCGGTGCGACGGCCGCCCGAAATCGCCCCGACCGGGCAATACGGGACGCACCAACCGCACGAGGTGCAGTACGGTCGCACCACGAGTTCGGTCGGGGTGAGTTCCAAAGCGTTCGGGGGACAGACGCCGGTACAGAGCCCGCAGAGCACGCAGACGAACGGATCGATTACCACCGGCATCGCCGACCGCGGCGAATGTGGCCGCCTACCCCTCCGCGGAGCTCGGATCCGGCGCGACCGGCCGGTGATGCGCGGTGAGCGCGTGGCCGAGCGCCACAAATCCCGTCAGTGCGCACTTGACCCTCACGGGCGATAGCGGGATCCCGAGGTTGGCCAAGACATCGTCCCGGCGAAGCCCCTCGACCTCGGCGAGCGAACGACCCGCCAGTCGTTCGGTGAGCATCGACGCGCTGGCCATGCTGATCGCGCACCCATCGCCGGAGAAGCGGACGTCGGTGATGCGCTCGCGGGCGGGGTCGAGCTTCAACTCCATCCGGATGTGGTCCCCGCAGAGCGGGTTCGACTCCTCTCCGGCCAGATCGGCTCCCGGGAGCGAGCCGAAATTCCGGGGCGCCCGGTAGTGCTGAAGGATCCGCTCTTGGTACATGTCATACGCCATCGTCCGTCCCCCCCTCCTACGGCGCATCCGACGGACGGAGCGTATAAATCGCCCGTCCCTGCGCATCCCCGGAGAACCCGCAGTCTGGACGGGTCGGCCCGTCTCGATTTTCCGAGCTTCTTCGCGCCGGCACGCCGACCGTCCTCCGATCCGTCTCCCTACGTCCCGATACGTTATAACCACACCCGAGTGTGTAAATGAGATGGCCGATCGTCCACCGGAACCGAGCGCGTGGCTCAGCGAAGACGAAGTTCGCGAGCTGAGCCGCTCCCTCGGGGAGTCCGCGGAATCCGCGCAGCGCAGGGTCGAGTCCGCCCGGTCGTTCGCTCATCTCCCTCTGGAGCCGAACCCGTTGTATCGGAAGTACGGCTACTTCGCCGGCGTCGACCTCACGGGGCTTCGACCCACAGCCCGGGGCCCGCCCGTCCGGTCTCCCCGGCCGATCGCCGGCGGAATCCAAGTGATCCACGACGCGTCCGGAACTCGGGTCACGATCCCGCCGGAGCTAGAGGCGCTGGGGGTTTCGGCCCGCGCCCAGCCGGACGAAGCGACAGACGCGTCAAAAGGGGGAGCGTCCCTGGGCGCCCCGGCAACCCCGTCCGACCGGCTCTCCGCGCTCGCGCTCGCCACGTGGAACCGGAGCTTCGTCCTCGAGGTCCCTGCCGGGGTGACTGAGCCGATCCGGGTTCAGGAATTGACGATCCTCTCCGAGCCCCACCAAGCGGTGAGCATCCGGCGGAGCATCCGGGCCGGCCGCGGGGCGCAGCTATTGTTGACCGAGGAGCTCTACTGTGCGTCGGACGGAAGGGACCAACGCTTTTTCGCCTCGTCCACGGACCTGACGGTCGGCGAGGACGCCAAGGTCGTTTCCTTCGGGTTGCATGCCCCGGACGCCCGCGTGGTCTCCTATTATCAGCGACGCGCGACGACCGGACCGAACGCGCGGCTCGCCTGGCTGTGGGTCGGATTGAGCGGCTTCCGCTCGAAGGTCCGCAACCACACCGAGCTGACCGGTGTCGGATCGATCGTCGACGACCTCCAAGCGTTCTACGGCCGGGAGCAGACCGCCTACGACAGCGAAGTCAACCTGACGCACATCGCGACCGACACCCGCGGTCAATCGATCACGCGCGGGGTGTACGCCGACGAAGCGCGGGGGATGAGCCGGGGGCTCGTCCGCATCGAACGGGAGGCGCGCAAGACGGTGAGTTTCATCAGCGAGCACGCGATGTTGCTCAATCGCGGGGCCCGCTCCGACACGATCCCGATCCTCGAGATCCTCTGCCGGGACGTCAAGGCGACCCACTCGAGCTCCGTCGCGCCGGTCGACCCCGAGAAAGTCTTCTACCTCGAATCCCGCGGACATTCCCAACCGGACGCCGTCCGAATGATCAGCGAGGGTTTCTTGGCGTACGTGCTCGAGCGAGCGCCGATCCACGGGCTTCGCGATCTTCTCTATCCGCAGCTCGAGGCTCGATGGGCCGGACGCGAACTCCGTTGGGATGACGATCGACGGCCGTTGCCGCCGCTCGAAGTCACGGGGACGGAGAGCGCACCGGAGTGGCGGTTCGACTCGAAGCTGCGCTAACGCGGCGAGTTCCTGGCGCGGCCGGCCGAACGCGAAGGGGACCGGTTTCCGGAGCGCACCGAGTCGGGGCCCGGCGCAAAGCCGGGCCTACCCGACCGCTCCCGCCATCTCGAGCTGGATCAGGCGGTTGAGCTCGAGCGCGTAGTCGACCGGCAACTCCTTCGCGAACTCCGCGAGGAACCCCATCAGGATGAGATGGATCGCGTCGGACTCGCTGAGCCCCCGGCTCATCAGGTAGAAGATCTGCTCCTCGCCGATCTTCCCGACCACGGCTTCGTGCGTGATCGTCGCATCCTCTTCGTGGATCTCGTTGTAGGGGTACGTGTCGGACCGGCTCTCCTCGTCGGGGAGGAGCGCGTCGCACCGAACGGCCGCCTTCACCCCGGTCGCGCCTTTCGCGACGTGCAGAAGTCCCCGGTAGCTCGTCTGACCGCCGCGGATCGCGATCGATTTCGACACGATCTTGCTCGAGGTGTCGGGAGCGGAGTGGACGGCCTTGGCGCCGGAGTCGATGATCTGCCCTTGAGAGGCAAACGCCACGCTCAAGATGTCCGCCCGGGCGCCCCGTCCCTTCAGGTAGACGCTCGGGTACTTCATCGTCACCTTCGAGCCCATGTTCCCGTCGACCCATTCGACCAACGCGTTCTCGTAGGCGACGGCCCGCTTGGTGACGAGGTTGTAGACGTTCTTGGACCAGTTCTGGACGGTCGTGTACCGGATCTTCGCGTACGGTTCGGCCACGACCTCCACGACCGCCGCGTGCAGCGAATCCGTGGAGTAGATCGGGGCCGTGCACCCTTCGATGTAGTGGACCTTCGCCCCCCGGTCGGCGATGATCAGCGTCCGCTCGAACTGGCCGACGTTGCGGGCGTTGATCCGGAAGTACGCCTGGAGCGGAATCCCAACATCGACGCCCGGCGGGACATAGACGAAGCTGCCGCCCGACCAGACGGCGCTGTTCAGCGCCGCGAACTTGTTGTCGTTGTACGGGATCACCTTGCCGAAGTACTTCTGGACGATCTCGGGGTAGTCGCGGACCGCGGTGTCGGTGTCGCAGAAGATCACGCCCTTCTTCGCGAGGTCCTCGCGAATCTTGTGGTAGACGGTTCCGCTGTCGTACTGGGCTCCCACCCCGCCGAAGAATTCTCGCTCCGCCTTCGGGATGCCGAGCCGGTCGAACGTGTTCTTGATGTCGGCCGGTAGATCGTCCCAGCTGCGCTTCGGCCGGTCGTCGCCGATCGCGTCGGCGTAATAGGTGAACGCATCGAAATCGATCTCGGAGAGATCCGGGCCCCAGTCGGGCATCGGCCGCTCGACAAAGTGCCGGTAGGCGCGCCGGCGATACTCCCGGACCCACTCGGGCTCCTTCTTGATCTCGGAGATCTTCTCGACCACCTCGAGCGAGAGCCCCTTCGGGATGCGGACCGAATACGTCTCGGGATTCTTGAAGTCGTACCGGGTGTAGTCGAGCGGCGTGATTTCTTGGGCGGTTTGCGCCATGGTCCGAGACTCCTCCACCGATTCCAGCACGTGAGTGTATTTAAATTCGAGGTCGCTCGGAGAGTGACCGCGGTCGCCCCCAATCTTCGCTAGGCCGGATGAAACAGGCGGTCGACGCGCTCGAGGGAGGTCAGCAACGCGTCGATCTCCTCGGGTCGGTTGTAGATGTACGGACTCGCCCGCGAGAGCGCGCTCACGCCCAGCCGCTCCATGAGCGGCTGCGCGCAATGATGGCCCGCACGGATGGCGATGCCGTCGGCATCGACCAAGCTCGCGAGGTCATGGGGATGGACGCCCGCCAGCGCGAAGCTCAAGACCGCGGTGCGCCGGCCGGGTTCCCGGGGGCCGAACAGACGAAGCCGGTCTCCCCACCGTTCCGCGGCGCCCGCTCGGAACCGCTCCGCGAGCAGCCGGTCGTGGGCGGCGATCTCGTCCCAACCGATCGACTCCAAGTAATCGATCGCCGGCACGAGCCCGACCGCACCCGCGACGTTCGGCGTTCCCGCTTCGAACCTCGCGGGGGGGTCGGCGAACGTCGACCGGTCCCGTCGGACTTCGCGGATCATCTCGCCGCCGCCCATGTACGGCGGAAGATCCCGCAAGAGCGGCGCGCGCATCCAAAGGACGCCGATCCCCATCGGGCCGAGGATCTTGTGGCCGGAAAACGCGAGCGCATCGACGTCGAGCGCTCGGACGTCCAGCGGCAGGTGCGGCGCGCTCTGGGCCGCGTCGAGCAGCACGATCGCGCCCCGGTCGTGGGCCTCCTCGGCGAGTTCGCGGACCGGGTTCACGGTGCCGAGGACGTTCGATACGTGCGTGAAGGTGACGATCTTCGGCCGGCGGGCGACCCCGGCCGAGAAGCTCTCCCGGTCGAGAAATCCGTCGTCGTCGATCTCCACCCAGTCGAGGGCCGCTCCCCGGGCTTCGCATTGGAGCTGCCATGGGACGATGTTCGAGTGGTGCTCCATCACCGTGGTCAGCACGCGCGTCCCCGGGCCCAGGTGGCGTTGACCCAGCCCGTAGGCGAGCAGGTTGATCGCTTCGGTCGTTCCCCGAACGAAGACGATCTCGTTCGGGTCCGCGGCGTGAACGAACCGCGCGCAGCGGGCCCGGGCCGCCTCGAACGCATCGGTCGCCTCCTCGCTCAGGGCATAGACGCCCCGGCGTACGTTCGCGTTGCGTTCCTCGTAAAACCGACGTTCGGCCTCGAGCACGCTGCGGGGTCGCTGGGCGGTCGCGGCCGAATCGAGGTAGATCAGCGGCCGGCCCCGCGTGGTTCGCTGGAGCAGCGGGAAATCCGCCCGGATCCGTTCGACGTCCACCCCACACCCCGGTCGCGGTGCGGCCCCACGGATCAGGCCGAAGTCGCCGGCGCGGCCTTCACCCAGTCGTAGCCCTTGCTCTCGAGTTGTTCGGCGAGCTCGCGTCCGCCCGAGAGCGCCACGACGCCGTCGACCATGACATGCACCCGGTCCGGCTTCAGATACTTCAAAATGCGCTGATAGTGCGTGATGACGATGATGCCGACCCCCGGGTGG
>JAKAWP010000051.1 GCA_021816955.1 Thermoplasmata archaeon | reverse complement strand
CCGGATCGAGCGGCACCCGGTCTCGACCTGTTCGGGCGAGCCCGCTTCGAGGTGCGCCAGCGTCTCGCGAATCACGGCGCCGACGCGGGTGCCGTCGACGAACGCCTGGTACGCCTCCGTCGTCACCACAAAGCCGGGCGGGATCGGCAATCCGGGACCGACGAGCTCCCCGAGCTTCGCCGCCTTTCCTCCGACAAGCGCGAGGTCCGACGAGCGAACGTCCGACAACGCGACGACCTTCGCCATCGATCACTCCGTTCGGCGGAGGGTGTAACTCACGAGGTCGCTTCCCGGCGAGTACGGATGGACGGTACGCTCCGACGTGAGGGTCCACTGTCCTTCGGTCCGCAGGGCCGCGGTCAACGCATCGCCTCGACCGGCGCGGTGCGCCCGAGAGGTCACCTCGTAGAAGTGAAGGGTGCCGCCGCGCCGGATGCGGCCGGCCACCGAGGAGAGATACTTAATCCCTTCGTGCGGAAGGTTGAGAATCGCGCGATCGCACGGTGCGGCGGTCGGCAAGAACGCCTCGACCCGCGCCACCCGCGGCTCGATCCGGCGCTCGAGGCGGTAGCGCGCGCGGCTCCGTTCGAGCGCCGCGATGGCGTACGGATTCGCATCGACCGCCACGAGTCGAGCGGACGGCTGGGCGCGGGCGATCTGGATGGCGAACGGCCCGACGCCGCAACAGAGGTCGTAGACGGTCTCGCCGGGGCCGACTTGAGCGGCGACCCGGGCGTGCTCGTACGCGAGTCGGGGCGAGAAGTAGGCGCGTTCGAGATCGACGTCGATCTCGACCCCGTTTTCCCGGTGACGGGTGGTGAGGGGACCGGCCCCGGCGATCACGGTCAGGAGCCTCCGGCGATCCGGCCCCCGCACGCCGTCGTCCAGAGCGACGACCCGGGCGCCCGGGACGAATCGAAGAAGGGCGTCCCCGACCGCTCGCTGGAACGCCCGCCGTTCCCCGCGAAGCCGGACGACCACGATGTCGCCGACGACCTCGAACGCACGGGGCAGCGGCACCGTCGGCGTTCGCGTCGCATCGATATGGTCGCGGTAGTCGCGCGGAGCGGACGGGCGGCGCGAATCGAAGTCGTGCTCGACGATCGAGCCGAGGTCGGCCGGGACCCGGTGAGCATCGTGGAGGGGCAGGTACAGGTGGTCCGGGTCGGAACCGATCCTGAGGTCGGTCCGCAGCAGTCCCTCGTTCCGCAGCCGGCGGCGAACGGACTCGCCCTCGCTCCGGGCGACCCGAAGCGCGGGGCCCTTCATGGAACGGCGGCCTGCCAGAGGGTCGCCACCACCTGCGCGCCGGTCCGTCGGCCGAGCGCTCCGGCGCGCGCCGCCGCCTCCCCAAATTTGACGGGTCGCGCGGGCCGTTCCGCGGGGGTCACCCCTGCCCCCGTCACGAGGAGCGGCACCGGATCATCCGAATGGCCCTTCACGACGCAGGGAGTCGCATGATCCGCCGTCACGGCGATCCGGATCCGGTCGAACGCGAGGCCCTCTCGTAACGGCCCGAAGAACGAGCGGTCGATTGACTCGATGATCTCGCGCTTGCGGGCAGGGTTACCGTCATGCCCCGGTTCGTCCGGTCCCTTCAAGTGGACGTAGACGAACGGCGCTGTGGCGAGCGCGTCGATGGTCTTCTGGGCGCGCGCTCGGTAGCCAGCGTCCCGGTCCGGCCCCATCGGACCGACGTACTGATCGGAGAGGCCGAGCCACCGGGCGATCCCCCGCTCCACGGGCATCTCGGTGATCGCCGCGCCGGTTCGCCCATGACGTTCGGCGAACGCAGTTGGCCGGGCGCGGCCGATCTGGCCGGCGTTCCGAAGGAGAAGGCCGTTCGCGATCGGTCGGCCCGCGAGCGCCCGACGACCGTTGACGGGAGCCCCGGCGAGCACCCCCAGCGCTCGATCGATCCACCGGTTGACCGCCGCCGCCGTCCGCGCCGCTTCCGGGCTGTGGTCGAGCGGCATCACGGGTCGAAGCCGGCGGTCCGGACTCGACCGAGCGTGGCCCATCCCTCCGACGCGCTCGTAGAACGGGTCGGCGTTCGAGATCTCGGCCGAGAGCGCGCCGCGACGGGGGTGCAGCACGACCACCCCGCGGTGGCCCACCGAAGCCCGGACCGTCACGTCGATCCCGTCGTCATCGAGTAGACGGGCGGCCGTCAGCCCCTCGGCGAGCGCGCTCGCCTCGGACGTGGTGAGCGATCGGCCGACCCGCGGATCGAGGACCCGATGTTCGCCGTCGAACGTCGCGAAGTTCATCCGCAGCGCGACATCCCCCGGTTCGAGCGGAACCTCCAAGCCGAGCGCCTCGAGCACGCCTCGACCGGGAGAATCGACGACGGGGTCGTATCCGAGCAGCGCAAACACGCCGGCGTCGGATTCGGGGGCGATGCCGGGCCCTATCACGATCACGTCGCCGAGCTGCCCCGCGCCGGCCAGCGCGTCGAGATGCGGGGTCTCGGCGGCCTCCAACGGAGTCCGTCCGGCGAAGTCGGGATGGGGACGGTCGGCGAGCCCGTCGAGCACGATCAAGGCATAGCGCGTTGCGGGGTCCAGGCTCGTTCCGGCCGAGTTCTCCCGCGCCATGGCTACGACCTTATAAGCGGAGGTGGGCCTCCGTGCGGCCGTGCAGTCGCCGTTTCAGGTTAAGCGTTTCCTCGCCTCGACCGCCGGAAAGGCGTTGCTCATCGTCGTCGCAATCCTAGCGCTGGTCGGGTCGTTCGTCTACCTCGGATTTCTCATCGGGATCCCCGCCATGCTCCTCTTCGGCCTGGCGCTGCCGATCTGGGCGGGGCTGAAGCGGCCGCGCTACCTCGCGCTGACCGGGCTCTTGATCTTGGTGGTCGCCGCTCCCGCCGCAAACGCGCTCATCACGCAGCAGTTGTTCGTTCCGATCGGGCCGGCGAGCTCCCCCAATACTCTTCCGAACGGAGGGGCGGTTCTTCAGAACGCGACGGTCGCCCCCTTCTCCGGTCCACCGGGGACCAACTTTACGTGGACCGTGACCGTCTTTCCGGCCTACCTCGCCAAGGGGACCGGCACGCTCGTCAACGTGTCGTTGTGGGTGAGCACCTGCCCCGGAGCGACCGGCAACAATAGCCCCAACTGTTCGTCCGGCTACCCGTTCTACCGGTTCGACGATCGAACGATCCCGTCCGGCAACGCTTCGTTTGGGGTGACGTTCCGTTTCGCCCCGCCGTCCGTCAACATCTGGGCGTGGCAGATGGCCGCGGTGGTCCGAAACTCAACGACCGGTAACCTGAGCTACATCTTCCTCGAAGGCGACGCGAACTACCTCAACGGCCTCGAAGGACCGGTGGTCGGGACGTTCGGGCAGATCTACCTCGCGTTCCTCGGCGCGGTGTACACCAACGTCTTCCTGTACGTCGGCGCTCCGTTCTACATCGCTCTCCTCCTCTACATGTTCTTGAAGTCGCGTCAACGCCGCCGTGCCGACGAACTCGCCCGCTCCCGGGCCCCGCCGGCCTCGGCGCCGAGCGACTCCGGACCGGGGTCGGGGTCTACGAGGAGCGCGTCCACCTTGGAGCGCGCGTGCCCGAATTGCGCGGCGGTCGTCTACCCGAACGAATCGACCTGCTGGAAGTGCGGCGCCAACCTATCGGCGAACCCCGCATCGGCGAACCAACCGCTCCCGTCCGGCCGACCGCCGTCGGGTTGACGCGGTCCGTTTCTCGGTCGGCCAAACATATCCCGCCGGCCCCCGACGTTCGTTCCCGGTCGATGGTGGCGGCCAATCGGCTACGGCTTCCGGGCCGTTCTCCGATCGACGCAGTGTCCGGTGTCCGTCCCGCGGGCGGCGGCTCAAGGGGTCGGAGGACCGAGAAGGGTGCTGGTCGATCCGGTAAACCCGTTCACGCCGAATAACGTGAAGGCGTAGTTGTGGCCCCAGAGGTTGGCCGAAGACGGGCCGCTGGCCGGTCCGGCGACCATCAACACAAACGCTTCCCCGGGCGAAAGCGGAGAGTTCGGATTCGCTCCCGAGCACGACCCCGGCCCGGACGAGGCGGTCCACGTATTCGTGGTCAAGTTGTAGACAGCGACTTGGCACGGCACCCCCACGCGATTCTCGAGTGTCAAGGACGCATTTTGCAAGGCGACCGGTCCGCCCGAACTGCTCAAGACGCCGACCGTCACCGAACTCGCGGTCACGCCGTTTTGGGTGCTCGAAATGCTGATGTTGTACCAGAAGCAGGTGGCGCCCGGCCCGAAGCAGCCGGGACCGGCCTCGCCGTAGGCGGACGGTGCGGCGACCGACAGAGAGGAGGCGAGGTCGATCGACGCAGGGACCTTGAAGTACGTCGTGATCGCGACCCAAAGGGCGACCGCCAACGCGACCGTAATGGCCACGAGAAGGATCGTCGCGATCACCGGCGATACACCTCGGCGAGACCCTCTTCGCCAGCTCGATCGACCCCACAACATCGACGGGCGACGGGCGCGACGTTCGCTTCTCATCACGGGGCCGACGCACTCACCCCTCTTGAACCTTCGGCGGCAAGAGAACTCCGCGGACCCGTACGGGTCCGTTCCGAATGAACCGAACGCTCAAAGCCGAGTCGACGGCCGGCGGCGGAGCGCTCGCGCCTTCGAAACCCGGCTTGGCGGCCATCGTCGGCCGGGTCCGCAGCCAAAGCGGAACGCGTCGACCGCACCGGCGCGAGGGCGCGCGCGGGGGAGTGTTATACAAGGGGGGATTGCGGGATCGAGCTGTTCGACAACAAGCGTTCTTCGTTCGACACCTCAGAGATCGTCGTCCAACGGCGTGCCGGCTTTTCTCTCGCGAAGTCGACCCCGGGTTTAAGTACGAGAATTTTCCATACGGTCGCTCGCTGTGTTCGACAAGTCCCGTCCTGCGACCGCTCGCGCGTCGGTGCGCCGCGAGCGCGAGCGGGCCGGGTCGGCGGACGACGCGCGCATCGCGCTACGGTGCAACCGAGACGAACTCGAACTGCTCGACTCCCACGTCGCCCGGGGCGAGTTTTCGAGCCGATCGGAGTTGATGAGAGCCGCGCTGCACGCGTTTCTGCGGGCCCGAGCTTGGTCGAACCTCCCGACCCCGCGCGTGGACGCCGACGGCTTGGTCGAAGCCACGGTTCGTCTACGCCCCGACGAGTATGCCACGCTCGTGGCGTACGCGGCGAAGGTCTGCAACGGCCGCCGGGTCGACGACGTCCTCGCGGAATTGGTTCGGCGAGCGGAGAGCGAGCTCAAACTGACCGAGCTCGTTCGACGCACGCACGAACGGATCCGGGAGGCCGCATCGACCGGAGCGACCGTCGGCGCGCTCGAGGAGAGCGGGAAAGACCTCGAGCGCCGGGGGGTGCTGGGCCGGTAGGACGGGGCAGCACGAGCGCGGCGAAAGAGGGGTGGATCCGTGTACGAGGCCAGCGACCGCCGGGAGCCGGACGCTCCCGGGGGTAAGATCGACGAGCGAACGAGTGAGAACGGGACGGCGGTCACGACGGCCGCGCTAGCAAACGTGCGATGCGTGCTCGTCGCGATCGGAGGCGGGGGCGTGCGCATCGGGCGAGAGCTCGCCCGCCAGCGGATCCGCTTCTTTGAGACGGTCGCGATCAACTGCGACGCGAGCGTCCAGGGCCTCGAGGAATTTGATCACCGCATCTGTCTCGCGCCCGGCTCGCTCCTCGACGGGGGGACGGCCGGCTCCGCGCAGGTGGCCGGCACGCTCGCCCGGGCGGCCCGGACGACGCTCGAGCGGGTCTACCAAAACGCATCGTTCACGGTGATCGTGTCGAGCCTCGGCGGAGGCACGGGAAGCGGCGTCTTTCCGTTTGCGCTCGAGCTCGCCTGCACGCGGTCGGACTTCGTCTCGGCGTTCGTCGTCAAGCCGTTCGCGTGCGAGCGCGAGCGGCGGGCGATCGCGGAGCGGGTCCAAGCCCACCTCGAGTTCATCGGCCCGTACGTCGACAAGCACGAGCGCGGCGAGGCCGAATTGCGGGTCCTGGACAACGAGGCGGCCCAGGAACGGAACCCCCGGCTCCCGATGAGCCGTCTCGCGAGCCACTGGGCGGCTGAGATCCGGGAGTACATTGAGCAGACCTACCTGATCCCCCTCGAGAGCACGCTGCGGGCAATGACCGCGCGCGCCGTTTCGAGCGAACCGCCGCTCTCCGCACCGCCGATCGTCGCCCCGGCCGTCGACCCCCTCTGGCAGCCACCGGTCGTGCCGATCGAGGCGACGCCGCCGATGGCGCCGGAAGCCCCGCTTCCCGCCATCGCCCCGGCCGGCGGCGCGGACGTGACGTTCGAGGTCGAGGGAGCCGCCGCGCGTCCGACGCCGCCGAACTGAGCGCAGTCGAGCCGTCGCCGGGATCGGCGCCGTCGGTTTCCCCGCCGCCGTGAAGCTTAAGCCGAGCGGACGGTCGACGGCGCCGTGCGGCTGTCGCTCAGCGGTCGGACGTCGGTCGCCTTGCTCGTCGTCGTGCTCCCCGTGGTCCTCATCTTCGTCACCGTCATCTGGTTCTCGGCGAATCCGATCTCGCTATTCGGGCTCTTCGCGGTGCTCGTCGGCGGCCTCGCCTACCTGATGACGTACAGCGACGCCGAGGCCGCCTGACCGGCCGATCGCTATCGGTACATCTCGGCCGGCATCGGGGCGGCCTCCGGCGAAGCGGCCTTGGCCGCGGGCTTCATCGACTGACGCAAGATCCGCTCGATCTGGGCGGCTTGGGCCCGGATCGGCGCCGTGTCGATGCTCGCCTCGGGAACGAGTCGGTCGAACGTCTCGAGCAACACCGCGCCCGCCCGATGGTCGGGGTACCCTTCGGGGCTTCGGCTGCTGACGAGGAGGGTCGCGACCGGCATCTCGAGTGGGATCGCCCGCACCAATAGCGCGCCCGTGACGCCGCCGATGACGCCATCCTCCAAGAGGCGCGCCCGGGCCGGCGCGAACATCTTTTCCACCGTCGGATTCCGCTGGGCGTAGACGATCCAGACCATGTCGGGGTCGTCGTCCGCCGACGCCGCCCCATCCTCCACCGGATGCGGGACGACCCCCTCCAGGCAGAGGACGAAGCGGGCCCGGCGCTCGATCGCTCCGTCCAGGATCGCGGCGGCGAGTTGGGACGCTTGCGCGGGCGTTGGCGGGAATTCCGACATGATGAGGGCGAGATCGTCGCGGCCGTAGACCCGGACCGGTGGGTGGACGATCCCGCCCTGGACGACGGCGACGGGCGGCGTTTCGCTGCCTTCGACGAGCCCGACCCGCGGCAGCTTGAGCGAGCGGATCAGGTAGTGCGCCGCCACGGTCGTCGCGAGGCCGGCGCCCGGAAACGAGGAAACGACGACCGAGCCGGGCCGCAGTCGGGGGCTTCCCGGAACGTCCGACCACCGATATCCCATGACCCGGGTCCCACCGTTCACGGCCATTTAGCCCCACCGGCCAGCGTGCGCTAGTCCACCCTGCCGTTAATCCTTGAGTGGTTCCGCCTCATGCCTTGCGAGTGGAGCTTGCGCCACTTATCGTGAGTGCGTTCCCGTCGGGGGATGCCGCGATGGAGAGCGCATGGACCCCAACCAGAAGCCGCCATTCACCTCGGTCGGGTGCAACGCCGTCGATGGCGGCGGCTCGTACACCAGCGCACCGCGCCTCTGCGGGAAGTCCAGCGGGCGCAGATCGTCCTGTTGGCCGATCACGGAAGACCAAACGCTGTCATCGCCCGACCACTCCACCTCGCCGTCAACACCGTCCGTCTCTGGCGCCGTCGGTTCGTAGAGGACCCGGAGCACGATCTCGAGGACCGCTCTCGACCCGGTCGCCCTCGGATCTCCTCCGACATCGACCGGGCCACGGTGGTGGTCCTCGCCTGCGAACTGCCCGCTCGCCGAGGGCTTTCGCTCAGCCGCATCTCCTATGCCGACATCGCTCGGGAGATCCGTCACGAGATGCCCCCCGCTCCCAGCCGCTCGACCATCGCCCGATGGCTCCGGTCCGATGCCCTCCGACCTTGGCGCTTCCGCTATTGGAAGTTCCCTCGGGACCCGTACTTCCGCGCGTTCGCCGAGCCGGTGATCGACCTCGACCACCGCCGTTGGGAAGGCCGACCTCCCGGCCCTGACGAGTATGTCCTCTCGGCGGATGAGAAGACCTGCATCCAACCCCTACGACGCACTCGACCCACCCGAGCCCCTTCGTCGGGCCATCCGATCCGAGTGGAGCACGAATACGAGCGGCGGGAGATCGTCACCTATCTTGCCGCCCTATACGCCGGTCGAGGGAAGGTCGTCGGGGGCCTTCCCGAGGCCAACAACAAGG
>JAKAWP010000007.1 GCA_021816955.1 Thermoplasmata archaeon | reverse complement strand
GATCCTAGAACGACGGCCCGGGCCGCTTGTGTTGGTCGGAGGCGACATGCCGACGATCGACCCCGCCGCGCTCCGCCGCCTCGCCGACCTGTTCGACGGGCGATCGGTCGTTCCGCGATGGTCCCGGGGGACGTTCGAAGTCCTCCACGCCGCGTACTCGGTGCCGCTCGCGGAGGTGAAGCGCCACCTCGAGCGCCACGGCTCGCTCCACCGCCTGGTCGAAACGTTGGTCGCCGACGGCCGGGCGCAGACCGTCCCGGCGGAGTCGTTCGATCCGTGGACGTTTGCGGACGTCGACCGTCGGGCGGCGTACGAGGCGGTCGTTCGCTGGGTCGAACGGCGGGAAACCTCCCCGGCCCTCCGGCCGAGCGGACGCCCGCTCAGCCGACCGACGGGACGCTCGAGCGGCTCCGGTGCTCCACGCGGATCCAGCGGAGGGAAAGCGAGTTCACGAGAACGAGCGTCGAGCTGATCGCCATCGCGAACGCCCCCAGGATCGGAAGCACCGCGTAGACCGAGAACCCCCAGAGCGGGACGAGCAGGCCGGCCGCGATCGGGAGGAGGACCGCGTTGTAACCGAGCGCCCAGAGGAGGTTCTGCCGAACTTTGGCGACCGTCCGCCGAGCGATGCGCAGGGCGAGCGCCGCATCGACGAGGTTCGAAGAGAGGAGCACGATGTGGCCCGCCTCTTTCGCGACGTCCGTCCCCGTGCCGATCGCGATCCCGACGTCGGCGGCGGCGAGCGCCGGGGCGTCGTTGAGGCCGTCGCCGACGAACGCTACCGTCCGCCCTCTCCCTTGGAGCTCCCGGATCGCGGCGAGCTTCTCGTCGGGCGTCGCGTCGGAGCGAACCGAGGCGATGCCGACCTCCCGGGCGACCCGGAGCGCCGCGCCCTTCGTATCGCCGGTCACCATCGTCACTTCGAGCCCGTCCGCGGCGAAGGCGGCCACTGCGGCGCGGGCCGTGGGTGCCACCGGGTCGAGGAAGACCAGGACGCCGATTCTCGCGTCGCCGCGCTCAAGCACGCTCACGGTCGCCCCCTCGGCAAGCCATCGGTCGATCCGAGCCGACATCGACCCCCCGGGAGTGCTCGCGGCTCGGCCGGAGGAGGTGCGGACGAGCCGGACGATCTCGGAGCCGAGGCGCCCTTCGAGGCCCAGTCCCGGTCGCGCGGTGACCTCGGCGAGCTCGACCGGGGCGATCGATTCGGCCCGGGCGGCCGACACGACCGCGTCGGCGAGCGGATGCGTCGACGTCCGCTCGAGACCGGCCGCGAGCCCGAGCACTTCGGCCCGGGTGTGTCCGGGTTCGACGAGGACGTCGGCGAGGCGGGCATGGCCCGCGGTAAGCGTGCCCGTCTTGTCGAGCAGCACGGTATCGACCCGAGCGGCGCGTTCGATCGCATCCCGACCCCGGAAGAGGATCCCTTGCCGCGCGGCTCGTCCGACGCCGGTCACGAGCGCGGCCGGCGTCGCCATGCCGAAGGCGCACGGACATGCGATGATCGTCACGCTGACGAAGACCAGAACGGCGATCGGGAACGCCGCGCGGCCGAAGGCGAGCCAGCCGAGGCTCGCGACGACCGCCAACGTGAGGACAAACGGAACGAAGCCGGCCGCGATCCGGTCGGCCCGATCCTGCAGGGGGATCCGGCTGAGTTCGCTCTCGCTGACGAGCTCGCCGATGTGCGCGAGGAACGTCGCTTCCCCGACCGCGGTCGCCTCGATCTCGAGCGCGCCTTCCCCGTTCACGCTGCCGGCGAGCACTCGGTCTCCCGGGCCTTTCGGGATCGGTCGGCTCTCCCCGGTCACGAGCGCCTCTTCGGCGGTCGAGCGGCCCTGGCGGACGATCCCGTCCGCCGGTATCCGCTCCCCGGGCGGGACGAGAAGTCGATCCCCCGGCCGCACCTCGGCGAGCGGCACCTCCGATGTGCGATCGCCGTCGATCCGGTGCGCGGTCGGCGGGGCCCACTCTCGCAGTGCGCGGAGGGCGTCCGTGGCGTGCGTCCGCGTGAGCTGCTCCAAGTAGTTGCCAACCAAGATCAACGTGAGGATCGCCGTCGATGCGTCAAAGTACAAAGCCGGCGGTAGGCGGCCCGGCAGCGCGAGGACGCTCACGCTGTAGGCGTACGCGGCCGTGGTGCCGACCGCGATCAAGACGTCCATGTTGGCTCTTCGGTGCCGTAGCGCGTCGACGAGCCCGCGGTAAAACGGCGCTCCCAAGTACACTTGGGCGACGGTCGCGAGGAGCGCCACGATCCCCGTCGCCCAGACAGCGGATACGCCGTAAGTGAGGCCGGCGACTATCGCGGTCGCAGGAAGGCCGAAGGCGAGCCGACGGCCGAGCGACCGGCGTTCCTGTTCCGGGTTGTCGAACGTTCGTCGGCAGGCCGTCGAGCAGAACAGATACGTACGGGTGCCCCGGACGAGGCGAAGCGCCTCTGGGCCTTCCGCCACGTACATGCCGCACACGGGATCGGTCGCCATGGCACGGGGCGGGGCCGGCGGACCGCCGCCTACCGGGAGGGAGCCGCCCGCTGGGAGTACGCGCGGAGGCACCCTTCCGAACAGAAGTAGACCGTCCGGTCGGCCTCGCGCACGTGCCACTTCGCCGTCGTCGATTCCACCGACATCCCGCAGATCGGGTCTCGCTCCTTCGTCATGTCGGCCGGTGGACGCCGAGAGTCTATATAACGGAGGCTAATGGCACAACTGACAGTATGCCATTAGATTCTGACGGTCGGATCCGAACGTTGATCGACTTCGTCAACACCTCGCCGTGCCCCGCCTGCCGAGCGGGCGACGGCCTCGCGGCTCGCGGGCGGATCCCGCCCGCCCTCCGATTCGTTCCGCGGACGCGAGCGGGGAGAGTGAGCCCGAAGGTCGCACGGTCGGCCCGACGCCTTCGCGGTCTGTTCGACCGGCTCTTCCAAGCGGCCGTCGACCACCGCGCGCCGAACCCCACCGACCTTCGATCGATCAACGCGCTCGCCCGGCGTCGACCGAAGATCCCGACCCTGCGCTACACGGACCGCGGGGGCTGGTCGTTGGCCGTGACGCCGGCGCGGGCACCGACGGCGGTTATCTGGAGCGATCTCGCCCGCACGGCGGTGACCCTGCTCGGCGGACCGGCCCGCTCTCGTCTGCGGCGGTGCGGGGCTCCGGGGTGCGGCCACTACCTCTTCTCGGTCCGCCCGTCGCAGCGTTGGTGCTCTCCGACCGGGTGCGGAAACCGAGTGCGCGTCGCCCGGCATTATCGCCGGCACCGAGGGGCGGTCTCCCGGTTGTGAGGGGGAGACGGTCGGTGCGAAGCGCTGCCGAGGCGCTGGGGCCTGAGAAACGGGAACCAGGACCCCCCCCCGAGCAGTGGCTGGGGAGGAAGGGGTCGGACGAGAAGCCCGGGTCAGAGCGCGCGGAGTTCGGCGTCCGGTCGTCGAAGCGAACGGGCCAACGGCAGCAACGACTGGTAGAGTTGGCTTCCCTCCGCGGTCAGCCGATACCTCCGCCCGCGCCGGTCGGAGTCCACGACCTCCGGGGAGATCCACCGGTGGAGTTCGAGTTCCCGGAGCGTGGCGACGAGGGTGCCGGGGGTGACGTTCGGCAACCCGCGTTGGAGCTCGGAGAACCGAAGCCGACCATGTCGTCCAAGCAAGGTGACGACGCAGACCGCCCACTTCTTGCCGGCAATGTCGATCGCTCCGGCGGGCGGGCACGGACACTCGAGGGTTTCCGAGGGCCCCATTTCCTACGTAGCGAGAGAGTCGGGGTTCATATCAGTTCAATCGTTGGAGCGATCGGTCGGCCGGGGCATGACGACTCAGCTCTCGACGCACGATCGGGACCGGGCGGCCCGGGGTGGGCCGACGCATTCCAAAACCAGGGCGGTCCGTTTCCAGCAGGCGGCCGACCATCGGCAGGGACGATTGGCGCGCGGAATGGAGGAGAGGGTTGGTACCCAACCGTTCCGGGACGCCCCGGACGGAGGAGGAGGTCACCTCCTCCTTGCGTGCGTCGAGGACCGACCTCCCAAGGATCGTCCGGCGATCCGCCGAGTCGATTCCGCTCGGAAGGGCGTACGAAGGGGGCACGGATGACGTCGGCTTCCCTCCGCCCGGCAAAGAAGGTCGGGGCTTCCGGAGTCGTCCTGTTCGTTTGTGTCCAGAACTCGGCCCGCTCCCTCATCGCCGAGGCGATCTTCAATCATGAGGCGCCCCCCGGCTGGAGGGCGGAGAGCGCTGGCACCCAGCCCGCGGCCCAGCCGAATCCGCGCACCGGACCGGTTCTCGAGGAGATCGGCTACCGCCTCCCACCCCATCCTCCGCAGCTTCTCACGCCGTCGCTCGTCGAGCGGGCCGACCTGATCATCACCATGGGCTGCTTGGACGACGCGAGCTGTCCGCGCTTCCTTCGCCGGGAGAAGACGATCGATTGGGGATTGCCGGATCCGGCGCCATTGACGGACGCCGGATTCCGCGAAGTTCGTGACGAGATCCGTCGGCGGGTCGTCCGCCTCGTCGGCGAGCTCTCCGGCGAACGGCCGGGAACGGACGACGGACCACGAAGGTGACGGACGGTCCCGAAGGCTCGGAGAACGATCCGTGCCCGACCCGAAGAACCCTCGCCGCCGGGGACCGATTCCTCCCCCTCTGGATCGCCGCGGCGATGGTCGGCGGACTGGCGTTCGGGCGTCTGGCACCCGCCTCGATTGTCGGAGCCATCGGAGGTTGGGATCTGCCGGGCACTCCCGTCCCCGCCGCGATCGGAGCGGGCTTGGTGTTGATGATGTACCCTCCGCTGGTACGGGTTCGTTACGATGAGCTTCCGCGGGTCTTCCGGAACACCCGGCTCCTCGCCCTCTCCCTCCTCCTCAACTGGGGGGTCGGCCCGTTCGTCATGCTCGGACTCGGGCTCCTGCTGCTCCGCGGGTATCCCGAGCTCCTCGTCGGCCTCGTGCTCATCGGAAGCGCCCGATGCATTGCGATGGTCCTCGTCTGGAACGAACTCGCGGGCGGCAGCCGAGAGTACGCGGCCGGATTGGTGGCGTTCAACAGCCTCTTCCAGGTCGCGTTCTACGGGATCTACGTCTACACGTTCGTGACGATATTTCTGCCGGCGGCCGGCGCGCCCGCCCTCCCGGTCCCGGTGTCACCGGCGCTCGTCGCGTACAGCGTAGTGGTATTCCTCGGGCTGCCGTTCGCCGCCGGGGTTTTGACCCGGTGGGCGCATCGAACGGCCGGACGGCTCGCCGACCTCGATGGGCGGATCGGACCGGCGCTCGCGCCCGTGTCGCTCGGCGCCCTCCTCTACACGATCGTCCTGCTGTTTGCGTTCCAGAGTTCCGCGATCCTCGCGTCGCCCGTGGAGGTCGTGCTGGTCGCTGTTCCGCTGGTCGCGTACTTCGTCGTGATGTTCTTCCTGAGCTTCGGCCTCGGCCGCTGGGCTCGGGCGGAGTACCCAGAAAACGCTGCGCTGTCGCTCACCGCGGCCAGCAACAACTTCGAACTCGCGATCACCGTCGCGGTCGCGGTGTTCGGCATCACCTCGACCGTCGCCCTCGCCGCGACGGTCGGACCGCTCGTGGAGGTCCCGGTCCTTCTCGGATTGGTGACCATTGCCCGTTACCTGGGATCGCATTCGGCCCCCCGGGCGCCCGGGGAAGAGCCGGATCGCCTTCGGGCATCCCGCGTCTCTCCCGAAGAACCGTTGCCCCGCCCAACGGCGGAGATTGGCGGAGACCGAGCGCGGTAGCGGCCGCTCCGGGGCCCCGAATGAGGCACCCGCATCGACGCCTCCTCGAGTGGGAGGGACCCGAGGGCGCGGCGATGCGCCGTTCGAGCGGCCGCTTCCTCGCGGCGATCGAGCGCAATCAGGCGACCGAGGGGGGCGGCGCGTCCTTCAGGGCCGCCGCCAGAAATTCGAGGACGCGGCGCCACGCATCGCGGGCGCTGTCAGGGTGATAGTTGGGTCGGGCATCGTTGAAGAAGGCGTGCCGAGCGCCCGGATAGACGTGATAGTCGAACGACTTTCCGGCCGCCCGTAGCGCCTGCGCGAAGGCGGGCACGCCGTTCGTGATGCCGGGGTCCTCCCCGCCGTACAAGCCGAGGAGGCGGGCCCGGATCGCCGGAATCCGTTCGAACGGCGGGGCCTGACCGTAGAAGATGACCCCGGCCGCCAGCCCCGGGTCGATCGTGGCCCAGCGGCCGACCATCGCGCCCCCGAAGCAGAACCCGACGGCGCCGATGCGGCTCGGGTCGACCAAATCGAGCCGGCCGAGGTGTTCTCGGCACAACTTCAACTCTTCCGCGAACCGGTCCTGCTGGTCCGGGCTCGTCACTTGGGCGAACGCCTCGAGCACGGGTCGTCGCTCGGCCGGCTGAGAGGCGGCGAACGCTCGGAACCGCTCGGGATGCGCCCGTAGATCGGGGGGCGCGTCGCGGAGCGCGGCCATCGCGAGCGCGACGTTGGCGGGCGTCAGGAGCTTCGCGATCGGACCGGAGAATAGGTTCGGCGCCAGCACCGTGTACCCTTCGCGGCCGATGCGCGTCGCGACATCCCGGATATGATCGTCGAGGCCGAAGATCTCGTGGATGACGACGATAGCAGGCCCGCGTCCGCTGCCCCGCTCCGGCTCGACGAGGAACGCTTCGAGTTCTCGATTCAACCCTCGGAGTGAAAGCGTCGACTGCCGCATGTTCGTCGGACCGCTAGGTGCGTTCGCGCTTAGTGTTTTGGAGGAAAGCTAGTATCTGCGGCAAGGCGTCTGACCCGCCGGACCGAAGAGCCTTCGTCCGGCGCCCGACTCCGATGGTAGAGGGCGACGGGGAACACGCTCAAGGCCGCGAAGGTCGTCGGGGCGGCGTCTCGATCGGCGCACCCGCGGCTGTTTCCCGCGTTCGATCGCGGCCAGGTCCGTTCGATCGAGCGCTCACGACGGGGGGAGGGGGTCTTACCGTCCCGCGAACGACGAAGGGAAGCGGCTCGGCCGCCGTTCGCGCCGGCCCGATTCGCCCGGGGGCCGGCCTAGGAAGGTCGGTGTCCGCGGGTCGACCGATTCGACGAACTACTTTCGGATTCGGACGGCTCGATCCGAACAAAAGGAACTCTCGGGTCGCCGCGTCAAACCGAGGCGAGGGCTGCCGTCAGGTTCTTACGTCGGAGCTGCGACGCTCACGGAGTGGATCCCCGGGAATTGGAACGGGACCTGGCTCCACGTCGTGCCGCCGTTCGCGCTCACGAATAACTGGCCCGTCGTCGTACCGACGTACACCCCGTGCGGGGTCAAGGTGTCGGTCGCGATCCCTTCTCGCTGTACCCCGAAGTGGCCCGGGAAATCGTTCGGCCTGAGGAGCCCTCGCCACCGCCGCCGACGGCCGTTCCACTCCCAGACTTGAAGGTACCCTTCGCCCGTCACCCGCGCCCGTCCGTCCAGCCGAACGAAGTAGGCGAGCCCCGGGGCGGAGGTAGGGGAGGCGACCCCGAAGCCGAAGTCGTCGCCGAGCGGCCTTCCGATCCGGGTCCAATGATCCATGCGGTCGTGGGAGACGTACATCCCGCCGTGGTCCTGGCGGTAGAATGTGTCGGGATCGGCCGAGTCCATCGCGACGTGGTGCACGCACTGGCCGGTTTCCGGGTACTTCTCCGGGAGGAACGGTGTCCGGACCCCTCGGTTCTTGGGGGTCCATGATCGGCCTCCGTCGTCCGAGCGGAACGTGCCCACGGCCGACAGGCCGACGTAGAGGCGGTTGGCGTCCCGCGGGTCCAGCAGGATCGTGTGGAGGCAGTGACCTCCGGCACCGGGCGCCCAGTTCTTTCGGTCCGGGTGGTGGTTGATCGCCTCCACCGGCTCCCAGGTCGCCCCTCGGTCCGGCGTGCGGAACAGATAGTGCGGATCGGCCCCGAGATAGAGCGTCTCCGATTCTTCGGCTCGTCCCGGTTCGATGTGCCAGAGGTTGTTGAGCGGACGAGGGACCGACGCGGTCGGATGATCGGCATCGAAGGTCGGGTTCCGCTGCTTCTTGAGCGGGGTAAGGGGGGTCGCCACTTCCCGCCAGGTCCGGCCCCAGTCGTCCGAGCGCTGTACCATCGGGCCCCAAAAGTTGTCGTTCACGGCCGCATAGAGGTCTCCCGGCCGTCGCGGATCCGCGACGACGTGGTAGACGTCGCTTCCCACGTGAGCCGGCGGACCGACCTTCCAGCGACGTCGGGCCAGGTCGCCGGTGACGACGTACGTTCCTTTTCTCGTCCCGAGCAGCACCCGGACCACTCCCTTCTTCGTCATGTTCCCCCTGCTCCCCTTCCCCACCGGCCGGGACTAGCCGCCCGCGATCGAATGGAGGATATCGATGGTCTCGGAGCCCGTCAAAGGGGTCGCTACCCCGGCCCTTCCGCTTACGTCCTCTCCGTCGACGAAAACGCGGACGAAACGTCGGAGGTTGCCCGTCTCGTCGCGGAGCTTGAAACGGAGGCGGGGGTACTTCCGCTCGAGCGCTTCGATCAGTTGCTCGATGCTACGAGCCTCCACCCGTTCTTGGCCTCGGGGACCAAACTCGCTCAGCCAGCTGTCGAGGCGGACCTTCAGCATCGATCGTTCCTTCTCTCGGACCCTTCGCCTCGAGAGGGTGACCTTCGCGGTCGACATGGGGTTGGGCCCTTAAAATACACACTCCCGCGAGCGGGTTGTTCGGCGGGGTCTTCCGACCGACGTCATCGACCGTCCCTCTCCTTCGTCACGACGGTTCCGTCGCCCCACTCGGCGGTTCCCCTCTCGCGTGCGAAGCACGCTGACAGTTACTCGATTTGACCAAAGCGCGTGAGGGACCGAAGGGACGCCGTTGGTGGCCCTTCGAATCGCATCCGGAGTTCCTGGCGCGAGGATCGGCCAACGGTCGCGAGCCCATTGACGACGGGTCGAGCCCTTGGGGGAACGTCGCGCCGGTCGTTCCCCAGCTCCGGACTAGCAACGGTGACGGCGGCCCTTCCTTCGACTCGGTCTCTGCCCGCCTCTCGCCCGTGGGCGGACGGTAACCCTGGGATCGCCCCACCCGTCCCCCCCTACGAAGGTTTAGGACGGACGGGCCAAGCACGGCCGGTATCAGAACGGGTCGGAAGGGAGTCGAACGCTTATGGTTCTACATCCGCGGGGCCCGAATAGTCCCCGCCTCATCGGCTCGGATCGTAACGGCGGTCGTTGTGGTGCCAGAACCCTCGCAGGTAGACGACCCCGGGGGGTTGTCTATTGTCAGCTCGTAGCTGAAAGGGATGACGAACGGGTTCACGTACTCCGACTTCAATCCCTTCAACGCTCCTCTCCTCCACTCGCCAATATGTTCAGGGTCCTCGAGGATTTTCCGTATCTTCTTCGCGACTCGCGATCGTAGGGCGCCGTCCTTTCCGCAGGCCCGCTTGAGTTCCTCCTCGAACTCATCGGTCCTCTCCAGGCGCCACGCCGCGGCGGGAGTCCGGTCGGCCATCCGGATCCGCTAGGGAGCGAACAGCTCGGCGAGGGTGGCTACGGGTTTGGTCGGGAGTTCGAGCAGCCGTCGTTCTTCGGACTCCGGCAGAGTTCGACGGTAGTCGGTCAGCTTCGCAAAGTCGAAGTCGGCGCTGAACGGCGTCGCCTCGAAGAACGGGTCGGCGTAGACTTCCTGAACCAGCTCCTCGTTCGTGTACTCTCCGTACGTCGCCAGGACGTCGTCGATGGCCCGAAGCCCCTCGCGGTCGGAGGGCCCCTTCACCGCCCGGGGATTCGCATGAATGACACGGCCAGTTTGCCAGCTCTCATCCTGCTGCCGCTCGACCCGGAAGGTCTTCGTGTCCCGCTTCACGGTATTGATCGCGTCCTTGCTGTAAGGGCCGTAGTTCCACCGCCACCACTTTGCCCGCGTCAGCCTCCTTCCGGTCCGCTCGTAGTACTTGAGTTCGGCGAGCCAAAGCAGCTTGAGAAGCCGGACTTGCGGAAGTCCATGCGGATGCGCGAGAGCGATTCCAGTACTTGGCAATGACCACCTCCGTCAGAGCAACGTAAGTCCCTGCCGACGAAGGCGAGTCGGTAGTCTCCGTCGATTCTCCACCGCGCAGACGTTCCCGAGGCGATACCCGACGGCCCGCAGCAGCATCTGGAGGAGATCCTCGAAGCGGAGGAGTTCCTCGCGGATGCGGAACCCGACCGGACCCTGCCGACCTTCGCTCGCGTAGAGCAGCTTGAGGATGACCCATTCGTTCTGGAGGAGCATTCCCACCCCGACCTGGAGGAGGCGCAGCGCCGGGGAGCGGCTTGACGTGCGGGCCATTGCCTGGCCGAGAATTCTGTAGCTAGACTCGATGCCGAAGCGCCCCCGATAGCGGTCGGCCACCTCCTTCAGCGACCTGTCGCCGAGCACGGCGTAGATCAGGTACTGACTGCCGTGGCGGTCCCACTTCCGACCCATCTGGTAGCGGACGACAACATGGATCGTCACTTCCAGAGGAGGATCTCCTCGGCGGGGGCCCTTCAGCGTGTGGGTGGTCGAGTAGGAGCGCTTCCCGCGCTCCCACTTCTTGCGCTGGCGGGAGCCGAGGCGGAGGGGGACGACCGCGGTGATCCCCGGAGCCTTCAACCACGAGAGGACGACATAGTTGTAGAACCCCCGGTCGAGGAAGACGGCGCGGAGCTTCCCGCCTGCCATCTGGAAGTCGTGGAGGGCGGCACGAACGGCGGTGAGGGTGCCGCCGTTCCTCGGGTGGAACCGCAGCGAGGCGATGAGACGGAAGCGAGGCAGGAGGATCGAGAGGGAAGCGAAGCGGTGGGCCCGGTGGGTGCCCCGCTCCTCCTTCGTCTTCACCACTTGGCGCCGACGCGCATCCTGAGGCGGGCCGTAGTACGGTCGGTCGTGGAAGTCGATGGCGACATCGACCGGGTCCTTCGGGACGCGGCCACGGATCGGGCGGCGGAGCATGAAGGTCAGGGCCCGTTGGGTCCGCCCGAGACTGAGGTGAGCGAAGAGCCATCGGGCGGTGCGGTCGGAGTGTCCCCGTCGACTCTGGGCCCGGGCTCGATGGACGGAGGCGCGGAGGACGGCGGCCCTCAGCAGTAGGTCGGCCGTGTCGCGCACCGTGGGTGGGCGGAAGGTTCGACAGAGGGCACTCTTCAGGAGCGGGAGGAGCCAGAAGAGGGCGGCCGAGCGGACCTGTCGGTCCGAGAGGACTCGCGGTTTCCAGCGGGTCCGACGAGGCGGCGAGTATTTCTTTCGGTGACGAGCTCCCTTCGCTGCGGTCGCAAGACCGCCGCCGCGGCGTCTGGGGTACACACCGAGTCGTCCGCGGTGCTTCCCTCTTCAACAGGAATCTCCATCGGAAGGGAGTATGCCGCACCCCCCGAGAACTCAGCAAGTCACGTCAGGCGGCCGGTTGCCAAGCACTGGAATCGACGTCCGCCCGTTCGACGGGCCGAGGGCGTCGCTGGTCGCCCGCTGAGGACCGGGGTTCGTGGAACGTCGACACCTTCGCAGGGGGAGGAACGGAGCGGCGCATCCGCTTCGACGCAGATGGGCAACGTCGGCGAACGGTGGGCCAACCTCGAGGGGATCGGCGCGGTCGACGGTCCGGGCGATCGCCCGAACGAGAGAGGGGCCCCCGCGGACCTTGTGGCGTTCAAGGGCAGGGAGGAAGGGGAAGCCCACGGGCTTGGAGCCGAGGAAAAGTCCCCGCCCTCCCGCACTAGCGGTTACTAGCGGTTCATCGGGGAAACTCCGTCCCCGGTCCCGGCGCGGGGCGTCCGTGGACGCCGACGGAGCAGCGCGACGGCCGCCACGGCGACCACCACCATCGCCCCGCCCAAGACCACGTACCCGCTGTTTCCCGGCAGGCCGAGGAACCCGGACGACGCCGTGGGAGAGGGGGGCGCCGAGAAGGCGATCAGAACCGTCACGTTGGCTCCCTGTACCGTGATGCTTCCCGCCCCGGGCTCGGCCGCGTACCCTCCGGAGGACCCGACGACAAACCCGTACGAGCCGTTTCCCTCCGCCAGGACGAGCGTCGACGAGGTGCCGGAAGCGGCCGGGCCGCCGCCCCCGATCGCGGCCAGCCAAATCGTTCCCGTCGGAAGACCCGATTCCCTAAATGTGATGGCGTAGGTGACGGGATGGTACATCAACGACACGGTGATGAGACTCGAGTTCAGCGGCACAGCGAGCCGCCCTTCGTACGGCACTCCGGTCTGGTGCCAGCCGGGAATGTCCGAGATTCGATACGTGTAGAGGATAGGCAGGAAGGCGGGCATCGTGGGGATAAAGAGCGGGAATTGAAGGGTGGCCGGGCCTCCCGTTGTCCGCAAGGTCTTGTTCAAGGTTTGCGTGTAGTTTAGGGAGGGCAAACTCGTCGTGAAACGGATGCCCCACGTCAGGTTCGCGGGCAAGCCGCTCTCGTCGAACGCAACCGCGGCCGTAGGGCCCACGAAAGTAACGATGTACGACACCCCGACGCCGTCGATGGTCGCCTGTAGGTACTTCCCTAAAGGTCCCGCGACGACAGTGCCCTCTTCGCCGGCGTTCGAAAACGAGAGGAGATAGGTACCGTTCGGCAAGAGGAAGACGATGTCACTCCCCGTGGTGGTTTCGACCAGATTCGGTTTCACGCTCACGACGTCAGCGGTCCAGCGCAGGTACGCCGGATGCTGGAACAGCTGGATCCGAAGCGGGTAGACGCCCGTTGGCTCCGTGAACTGAACCCCTTGGTCGCTGCCACCCGCGGCATAACCGAATGTGGCGTTGCCCCCGGGGAGAGCTGTCCAAGAAAGGTTGACCGCGGACTCCTGGGCAGGGCTCGTCGCGCTGATCACCGATACATTCGCCGGAAGGTACTGCGTCGATCCGCTCGGCTGGACCGCCAGAGAGACACGACCGGCCGTCGGGGGACCGAAGAACGCGGTCCCGCCGACCGTGCCTGCGGTCAGGGTGAATTCCGGCGCAAGAGAGGTCGGGGCTGGGACTTGGCTTCCTCCCCACCAATAGGTCCAATTCCCGCTCCCAATGAAATACGAGGCCCCAGGGACCGGTAGCGTCACGGACTGGTTGTCGAACCGGAAGACGAGCCCGGCCGGGGTGGTCCCGTTCGCTGGGACAAGCGTCGTGGAAAGGCTGACGGCAAATGGGAACGTGACCGGAATCGTCTCGCCGGTGAAGTTGTATGTGGAGAGAAGATCGGAGCCCAGGTAGGTGAGCGGCGACGGATACACCGCCCAACCGCTCTCGTTCGCGAACCAGCTCGTCCCCTCCGCGTAGAAGCGGACCAGGTTCTTCACGTCGTACAACGGCGTCCCCAACGCGGACGCCAGCACCCCCGTCAATTCGACGCTGGCATTGAAGCGGATGGTCGAACCCGGGGACAACGCGGAGGTCGTCGCATTAAGCCCGGCCAGCGTCACGTTCGCCCGAATCCCACCCAGGGTCCCCCAATTACCCAGCGGGGACGATAACCCGAGATATTCGGTCAAGTTGTACGCGTCGACCGCGCCCCAACCCGTCACCAGGTCATAGCCGGGGAGGGCCGGGTACAGCGCGTTCGCTCCGTACTTCACGTCGAGGAACACCAAGTTCGGGAGCTGCGACGGGCCGTAACCCAAGGTGTTGTACCCTCGAAGCGACGGCCCGGCGCGGACGAAGGGAGGAGCGGCATACTGGGCCGTCCCGAGGCGATAGAGGACCGGATCCGGAAACCCGATCCATCCTTGGCCCAACCGAGTCAGTACCGAGTCGATCGTCGCGAAGACACCGGCCAGGAGGGGCGAAGCAATACTTGTCCCGGCTTCCGGCACGATTTTCCCCCCGGGCACGCTCGCATTGGTCGCCTTGTAGAAGTACCCAAAATGTGTGATGGTGATAGGCGTGTTGTTGGCCAAGCCCGAGATATCCGGTACACCCCGTCCCGATTCGCCCGTGGATTGGATGACCCCATTGGCCAGGCTCTGCTTCTGCCAGATCGGTTCCGGAAAGACGTGCGAGACTCCCCCGCTACTTCCATAGGGGCCGGCCGAGGTGTTCTGGAACCACACCGTCTGGTTCACGAGATGGAGATAGAGAGGCGACGTGGTATCGTTGGAGAGGGTATCGACCGAACCCCCGACCGCGACCGTTCCGAAGGTGTTCCACGCGGCGGAGGCCGGTGCTCCAACAAGATCCAAGTTGTTGGGTACGCGCTTGGGGCTCGCGTTGCTCGATCCATCATCCCCACTGGCGGCAAGGATCGATATGCCGCGGGCTTGGGCCTCCTGAGCGGCATAGTAGTATGCCGTGTAATTGACGTCCGTTGTGACGAAAGAATTCGTGACGACTGCCAGGTGGCGCAGGTACGGCTGAGAGCTGTTCGGGTTCAGGAGGACCGAAATGGCATAGAACGATCCGGCGACCGTTTGGAACCGGCGAGGAGCGTAGACGGGAACGATCTGAGCGCCCGGCGCCGTGCTCCCGGCCATCTCAAGATCAAGAGTCATCTCTATCGCCGCTGACGTGTTGTCCCATTGCGCGCTGGGCCCGGGCCGGGGAGCGCCGAGCAGCGGCAGAGGTCGGAACACCGGGCGGAGTTCATACGGTGGGAGGGTCTCGTTGTAGTACGCATAGACGTCCGAGGGGTTGTACGGCGCCACCGGCTGGCCACTCGCGTTCGTTCCCGCCCAGAGCACCACACCAATCGTTACGTTGGTCGGATATCCGTATTGACGAAGCAGATTGTATTCGTTGTATGCGACTTGGTAGTCGGGCGCGTACTCGTACTGGGTACCGTTGCGTGTGGGAGGGGGCAAAAACCCGGGCGCCGGCCCGCTCGTCGGCGCGGACAGCGGTACCGCCGAGCGGGGCAGGACCGCCGTCTTCGATACGAGGGGCGCGAGAGAAAGAGAACCGTAGGTGCTCAGGCCGATCACGCCCGAAATCGAACCGGCCAGGGGTGCCGGAAGTTCCGGGACCGACGTGGGAGCGACATACGTCCTCGGCCCCGCACGATACTCCGCGAACGAGGTGTGAAAGATCTTCCCCAAGACTGCGGGAGAACCTTCGATCGGAAGCAGCAGGCGATCGCTCATCGTCTGAACGATCGTCGCTCCGAATGACTGGACGTACGCCTCGGCGGCGGTGTACGCCGCCGTCGGGCCTCCGAACTCCGCGTCAAACTCTGTTTGCGTGAGGTAGTGGTGGTACGCCGGGGAGGAGGGTGTGACCAGCGACGTGAGGAACGAAAGCAATCGGGTCTCGTTGGCCGGGGGGAAGCTGAGATCGACCAGGAGAGGGGCGCTCGGCGCCGGACCGACCCGAACCGGCACCGTCCATGGATGGGCCGCTTGGAGGTCCACCGGCGCAAGCGGCGCGGACCGAAGCATCGAAAGGGACAACGAAGAGGAGACCGGCCCGCCGGCGGGGGGCGTCAGCCCGCCCCCACTCGCCGGAGAGGAGATCCACGACCCCGCCGGGAGAACCAACAATAGCGCAAGGCCCAAAACGCCCACCACGACGGCGTGGTGCGCGTGTCCTTTTCTCTCGTCCCACAACCTAGCCCCGCGTCGCCTCGTGAGGGCCATGGGGAACCCGAGCACGAGATGGTGATATATTTTTGAGCTCCCGACAGCGCTTCTACCGTCTCCCGACGAGGCGAGTTCATCCGATTTCGATTGGACGCATTCTCTCGGGTACGGGCCTCCCTCCGGCCGCGTACCGCATGCACGAAGGTCGGTCGGGAGGGATTGGACCCCGCCCACCGATTGACGGCCGAGACCGGATCGCAACGTCGGTCCGGCCCTCCCGGCGGGGAACCTGCCGGCGAGGTCGAATCGGACAGGTTCGTCTGCCGAGGTTGCGCGTGCCGACAGCGCTCGTCCGTTCCCAAGCCCCCAGGAACCCCGGCCACCTCTACCGTCTGCCGCGATCCTGCGATGTTGGGCCCCGATCCCTCCCCTGGAAGCAACGGAGGCTCGCGCCTGGCCGACGGCCACCCCAGTGCTTGTCGATCCTCGGTCGGGAACCCAGACGAGGAGAGCACCGTCGTTCATCCGCGCTCGGGTTGCACCCGGGCCCGCTTGACAGCAGAACCTCTGCTCTCCTGAGTTCGACCGGATCTTTGGATGCGTCGCCCTCGTCTCTCGCCGGTTTCCCTCACCGTTGGTCAATCGCCTTACGCAGGACCCGACAGGACTTGACCGCCTTGACCGAGCTTGGATGTACGACTCCGGGCGTTTCCTCCTTTCCTCGGCGGTGATGACGTCGAGCCGGAGGTCGCGGAGCTCTCGTTCCGTGGGCTCCGGTAAGGCGGAGGGCTCAACGGCGACCTGTTCGCAGACGGCGGCGAGCCGTCGGTCATAGACGTCGGCGGTGATCGGAGAGCCCCGGGCGACGTTCGTGTACCATCGCGCGAGGTCCTTGTCTTCCAATATGGCGAGGCGGGGTCGGCCGGGTGTGCGCCGCGGAGGCATCGAAATGGGCGATGTAGTGGTCTAACACCTTTACTGGAATGGGCCGGGGCGGATTCGAACCGCCGATTCCCGCGTTGTAAGCGCGATGTCCTAACCGCTAGACGACCGGCCCGTCACGAAGCACGGAGGCGCCGTCGGTCATGGCCGTATCGGACGGTGCGCGGCGTCGGTGCCGGACCCGAACGGCGAGCCCGCGGCGCAGTCGGGTCATCCAGCGACCCGGTAGGGCTGCTTCGCCGACTCCGAGCAGCTCGTCGCCGCGCACGAGCACGACGGCGTCGCCGATCCGGATCGCCGGATCGGCCCGTCGCACGCCGGGAACGAACAGATCTCCCGTCAGCGGCACGTCGGCGCCGACCTCCACTTCGAGCGGCGCAGGGCGCCCGAGACGTTCCGCGCCCCGCACCGTCAAGTGAAACAGCCCGCGCTCTTCCCGCCACGTCGCGATCTCCCCCTGGCCGGGTTCGACCAACCGCTGGAACCACGGCCGTCCCGCGAGTCGGAGCGGGCCGGCGAAGAGCCGTTCGGCGGCGTCCCGGCCGAACTGGATCGCCGCGACCTCCCGGAGCTCTTCTTTCACGACGGCGAGAGGCGCGATCGGTTCGGCGGACGCGGCCGCGAGCGCCTGAGCGGCCGCTCGCCGCAACTCATCGAGCGACGCGTCCGAACCTTCGTGGCCGTCCGTCGCCGTCCACGTCGCCGTTCGGGGCGGGGCGAAGAGCGGAACGAGGAAACCGTACTCCCGGGGGTCGAGGTGGACGACGATCGCCGAGTACGCCCCGTGCCTCAGGAGGTGGTCGAGGCCGTCGAGCACGTACTCCTGTTCCTCCCGGGTCCACTCGCCGGTGACCGGAATATCGTAATGCCGGGCGGGAGGGACGTCTTCGAGCTCGGCGGGCACCACGCCGATCGGCGAGCTCACCGAGACGAAGTGCAGCCGCTCGATTCCGTCGAGACCCTGAACGGCCCGTCGGAACCGCCGGTGGCTCGGGGAGAGCCGATACGGCTTCGTCCGGCTGCACGGGACGAGGACAAGGACCCGCTTCGAGGCCGGGGGCCGGTACCGTTCCCGTAGCCGCCGGCGGAATCGGCGCATCTCCGGTCGGCGGTGGGCCTCCGCGACCACGTACGAGTGTGCCTCGCGCGCGACGACCGGCGCCGTCTCGTCCAGGAGATCGGCGAGGTCACGGTCGGCGTGCCGCAGCGCCTCCCCGAGCGCGGGCTCGCTCGGAAGCCGGGCCTCGACGAGCTCCCGGAGCCGATCGGCGGCGATGGCGCGCTGGGTCTCGCGGAGCGCGGTCCGGTACTCGTAGACGGCGTGCCGATCGAGGGCCGCGGGCGTCGCTTCCTCCGCGCAGCCGGGGCATCGGCATTCTCCGCCGACCGGCCGGCCGTCGAGCACCCCGAGGGCCGCATCGAGGTAGCGGCCCTCCGAGGCGAGCCCTCGTCCTTCGGTCGTGTCCATCAGGTCGACTCCGAGGTAGGCGAGCCAAGGGAGCCGGTGCGGAAGCGCGACCCGCGGCGTCCAGAGCAACGGCTCGGGTCCGGCCGCCCGGCGGATCTCGCCGACCGCTTGGAGGAACGGCCGACCGGACTCCCAAAGGGCTCGGGCGTTGCCGAGGACGATGAGCTCCATCGGGCGCTCGGCGAGCCGGGAGAGCGCTTCGGTGTTGAGCGGGCCGTGGGCGTACCCGACCCCGGCCGCGACCTCGACCAGCGCAGACTCGGCGCCCGTGATCTGCGGCCGCAGCACGGGAAACGTGAGTTCGACCGTCGTGCCGTCCTGCTCGAGGGCGAGCCGTCGGGCGGCGATCGACGCCGATTCGAGAGCGCGGACGATCATCCGGCCGCCGTCGGCCGGCGTCGGACCGTCCCCCGCGGTGACCGCCTCCGCGAGCATCGGGGTGGAAAGCGAGAGGCGGCCGATCGTGGCCGTGCCGGCGATCGCAAGGCCGTTTCCGATCGTTCGTGCTTCGCGGACCATCGGCCTCGACGCTCCCGCGGCGACGGCCGCGCGCTACGGCGCGGGCTCGGTCGGCGGCGCGCGGCGTCGGCCCCGGCCGGCCGACGGGCGAGGGAAGAACGCTTCCCACTTCGCGAGCAGCGCTTCCCGTCGGTCGGCTCCGGCCTCGCCCCGTCCTCGGCGGCCGAAGAGCGGGTCGTGCGTTTCCCGAACTTCGGCGAGGAACGCCTGGGGGTCGTCGCTCGCCTTCTCGAATCCGTACAGCATCAGCTCGCGCAAAAAGCTCGAGCGCCCGCGCCATCCGATCCGTCGACGGACCGCCGGGTTCACGTGGCGTTTGGCCATTCGCCAGACCTCGCTGGTCGTGCGGTAATCGCGTGTCGAGAGGCCGATCATCACTTGGGGCATGCCGGCGCGATGCGCGGCGTCGAAGATAGCGGTTTGGCCCGACCCGGAGCGACCGGATCAGCGGATCACGAACAGCGCGGCGACGACTCCCGCCAGGTAGAGCGCGCTCAGCAGAAAGTGCCGCTCGAACGGTACTCGCGCCTCGGTCGGGGCCCGTGCGAGGGCGCGATCGGTGACGAGCGCGACGATCGCCATCGCGCCGAGTGCGGCGAAGTACGGGGCGCGCAGCCCGACAAAGATGCCGAACGCCGCGAACGTCGCCAGGGCGGCCGCATGGAGGACGGCGACCAGTCGAACCGAGCGCTCGACGCCGAGCGACCGCGGCAGCGAACGGAGGCCGAGCGCGCGGTCGCTGTCGAGATCGCCGAGACTGTGGATCGTCTCAAACGCGGTCCCCCAGAGCAACAGCGCCCCGCCGGCGACCAACGCGACCACCGGCAACGCGCCGGTCACCCCGATGTAGACCGCGGGGGGCGTGATCGCCTCGACGAGCCCGAGAAAGGCGGTCGTCCCCGGGGTGAGGCGCTTCGTATAGCTGTAGCCGAAGAGGAGCACGAGGGCCACGAACGACAGCGCGAAGGCGAGCGGGTTGAGCAGGTACGCCGCGACGACGAAGACCGCCGCGTTCGCCGCCGCGAAGGCGAGCGCGAAGCGGGGCGATAGGCGGCCCGCCGGAATCGCCCGATCCCGGGTCCGGGGATTGGCGGCATCGTCGCGCCGGTCGACGTAGCGGTTGAAGCTGTGGCCGGCGTTGCGGGCGGCGACGAACGCCACGACGATATCGAGGGTGGTCAGCGGCGCGGGGAGCCCGTGGGCGGCGAGGAAGAGGAACGCGACGGCGAACGGTAGGTTGAGCCCGAGGTTCTGGATCTCGAGGAACCGTCCGATCTCCCGCGCGGGCGACCGCCGGAAAGCGGGGGGGTCGCTCACGGGGGCCGAGGCGCGAACCACCGGGCGAGTGTCGCGTCGGCGGCGATCAGTCGGTCGATGGCGGCCCGGGCGGCCGGGTCCGACCGGATCTCCTCGGGCCAGGGACGGGGGAACCCGTCGTCCCGACCCTTCTTGGTCGCGTCGATCCCGATCTTCGCTCCCCGGTTCGGCTCGGGATTCGAGATCGACAGCTGATCGACCGGCCCGTGGACGAGCTCGAGATCCCGATCGGGGTCGGCCTGCAGGCCGACGCGGTAGAGCACCTCCGAGAGATCGTGGACGTTCACGTCCGCGTCGACGACGATCAGGTAGCGGACGAACATCAGCTGCCCGAGCCCCCAGAGCGCGTGCATGACCTTGCGCGGGTGGTCGGGGTAGGACTTGCGGATCGAGACGATCCCGACGTTGATGAACAGCCCTTCCTCGGGCAGGTTCATGTCGACGATCTCGGGGAGCACGAGCCGTACGACCGGCAGGAAGACCCGCTCGACCGCCTTTCCGAGCACCGAATCCTCGGTCGGCGGCCTTCCCGTGACCGTCCCGAGGTAGACCGGCCGCTCCCGGTGCGTGATCCGCTCGACGTGGAAGACCGGGAACTCTTCCGGCAGCGAGTAGTAGCCGGTATGGTCGCCGAACGGCCCCTCGATATGGCGCTCCGTCGGGTCGACGTACCCTTCGAGCACGATCTCCGCTTGGGCCGGGACGTCGAGGTCGACGCTCGTCGCCCGGACGAGTTCGAGGGGGGCGGACCGTAAAAACCCGGCGAAGACAAAGTTCGACACGCCTTCCGGCACCGGGGCGAGGCCGGCGAAGATCGTGGCCGGGTCGATCCCGAGGGCGACCGCCACGGGCATCCGCTCGCCGCGGGCGGCCCACCGTTCGTAGTTGCGGCGGCCGACCCGGTGGAGCTGCGCGTGGAAGCCGAGCGTGTCGGGGCCGTACTGCTGGAGCCGATAGATGCCGGTGTGGGCCTCCCCGGTGTCGGGATCGCGCGTGATGACGACCGGGAACGTCACGGTCCGTCCGCCATCGCCCGGCCAGCAGCGCAGGATCGGGAGGCGATCCAGGTCGACGCGGTCGTCGACCACTTCCTGGCACGGCGCCCGACTGACCCGCTTCGGGGCGAGGCTGCGGAGGGTCCCGAGCATCTCGAGGGTGCCGGCGAGGTCCCGGACGGCGCCGAGGACGCCCGCGGGCGGTCGCAGGCGGACGAGCCGCGCGATCCGGTCGGCCGTTTCTTCGATCGATTCGGCGCCGAAGGCGAGGGCGATCCGGCGCGGCGAGCCGAGGAGATTGGTCACCACCGGGATGTCGGTGCCCGGCACTTGGTCGAAGTAGAGCGCCGGGCCGTCCGCTCGGACGGCGCGCTGGGTGAGTTCCGCGATCTCGAGATCCCGGCTCACCGGCGTCCGGATGTGGACGAGGTCGCCTTTCGCTTCGAGCGCGGCGAGGAACTCGCCGAGCGAACCGAACGTCACGGACGGCCCGAGCGGCGCCGCGTATTTAACCGACGAACACCCCCAAGGGTTCATAGCGGAACCTCTCCTCGGGCGGCCGTGCAGACGATCTCGATCGAGTTCCGCACCCCGGAGCTCGAACAGCTCGGCCTCGTTCCCCGGGGCGTCTTCGACCGCTACGAGGAGGTCGAGCTCCTCGAGACGGTCCGCCTCGAGCGCGACCGCCGGGTGCAGCTGCTGCGCCTGCGCCGCCACGGACCGCTCCCCGCCTCCGACGACCTCGGTCGGGACACCCGGCGGCTCCGCCGCCGCTACGGGCTCGAAAGCGTCGAGGTCGTCGAGCGTCGCCCGAAGACCCGGGAGCTGGTCGTCCTCGTGCGGCAGCGCAATCCCCCCGCGCTCAAGGAAGTCCTCGAGCTCGCGGGCGGAGAGATCTCTCCGACCGCGCCGTTCCGGCTCACCGCTACCACCGTCCTCGCGACGTTCCTCGGCGGCGAACGGTCGCTCCGACGGGTCGTGAAGTGGCTCGACCGGGTCGGGCTCGCCTACCGGGTCGTCCGCTCCTCCCGGCGGCCGTACCTCGCCGAACCCGACCGGGCCGACCTCACGCGGCTGCAAGCCGACGTGCTGACGCGAGCCGTCACGCTCGGCTACTACGCGATTCCCCGGCGGATCACGCTCACGCGGCTCGCGCGCCATCTGGGGCGATCGCCCCCGGCCGTCGGCAAGATATTGCGCCGGGCCGAAGGCCGGCTCGCGCTGGCGTACCTCGCCCGCGCGTCGGATCGCCCGCCCGACGCCCGGCCCGCCGAGCCGGCGCGGCAAGTGTAAAGCCCCCGGGCCGCTCGCGCCGCCGTGGTCGGGCGGCGGCGAACGGCGGTGATCGTGGAGCCGGTCGATCCCGCGCGCGTTCCCAAGCTTCCGGCGAGGGCGACCAGGGGCTCGGCGTGCCTCGATGTCGCGGCGATCGAGGACGTCGAGCTGCGGCGGGGCAAGGTCGAACTCGTTCGCACGGGCCTTCGCATGCGGGCGCCGCCCGGCACCTTCCTCGAAGTTCGGCCCCGCAGCGGCCTCGCGAGCCGGGGGGTGCTGATGGTGAACGCGCCCGGCACGATCGATCGAGACTACGCGGGCGAAGTGCGCGTTCCGCTCACTTACCTGTTTTCGGGATGGTACCGGATCCGGGCGGGGGACCGAATCGCGCAGATCCACCTCGTCGCCGACCTCGGGACGTCCGTCCGCCGCGGCCGGGTTCGCCCGATGCGATCCCGCCGTGGAGGGTTCGGGAGCACCGGCCGCTAGGGGGGGTCGGTCGAACCGGCCGCGAACTCGGTGAGGACTGTCTGGACCGGCGGCCGGGGCGGAGCGGGTCGCACGCCGCCCTGGCGGGCCTCGGCCGCGACCGCTTCGAGCATCGCGTGCATCCGGCGCTCGCGGGCGGAGGCGCCCCGCTGGAGTCCGGAGTCCCGGGTGTTCTCCGCGACCAGGACGACGACCCGGCCGGTCCGTGCGCGACCGGTCCGGCCCCGACGCTGGATCGTCCGGACGACGTCGGGGATCGGCTCGTAGAAGACGACGAGGTCGGTCGACGGAATGTCGAGTCCCTCCTCGGCGACCGACGTCGCCACGAGGCAGTTGATCTCGCCCGACCGGAACCGGTCGAGGAGCGCCGCCTGCTCCTTTTGCGAGAGGCCCGGATCGTGCGAGCTGCGGGACGTCTGGCCGACGAACCGGGCGGCCCGCACGACGCCCGGCGCTTGGCGGCCGAACTCCTCGACGAGCCGGTCGACGGTGTCGCGGTACTGGCTGAAGACGATCGCCCGCGCGGTCGGCGTGCGCTCGAGCGTCTCGCGCACGACGCGCACGGCCGCCTCGATCTTCGGGTGCTCGAGCTCGAGCGCCTCGAGCGTCTGTCGCACCGCTTGGACGTCCGGGTCGTTCAGGAACGCCCGCAGCGACGGGCTAGGGCGGCCCGAGGCGAGCTCGGCCTGGCGTCGGAAGAACTCCCGCAACGCCCCGACGCCTTGCGTTTCGGCCAGCTCGAGGGCGTGGAGGCCCTTCATGGCGACGGCCTGGGCCGTGACGGCCGACCAGAGGCGGGCGTCGCCGCGTTCGCCCCGGGACCGGGCGGCGGCGCTCGCGCGCCGCAGCTTCTCGCCGACTTCGAGGAGGGCCCGACGGCTTCCTTCCTCGCGGTCGAGAAGTCCGAGCTCGCGCAACCGGTTGACGGGCCGGGCGATCGCAGTTCGTAGCAGGATGCCGAGCCGCTGGACTTCGACCGGAACCTTCACCACCACGGGCTCCAGATCAAAGCCGTGGATGTACGGCCGCACGTCCGGCGAGCGGTCGGTCCGGTACTCGAAATGCTCGAGGCCGAGGTTGGCCCACAGTTCGCGGATCCGCTCGATCCGGTCCCCCGGCGACGCCGTCATCGCAAGGACCCGCCGCCGGGGTCCGGCGGCGTTCGAGCGGCCGATCGCCACATACGGGTAATCGCCGGTCGCCCGGTGCGCTTCGTCGAAGACCAGCAGCGAGAACGCCGCGAGGTCGATGTTGCCCGCCGCGAGGTCGTGGGCGATGACCTGCGGGGTGGCGACCACGACCTGCGGCGGGGCCAACAGCGCCCGCCGGCGCTCCGGGGCGACCGCTCCCGTCAGCCCGATCGGCGGCGGCGCGAGCAGGGTTCGGCGGACGGCTTCCGCGGTCTGCAGGACGAGCGGCCGAGTCGGCGCCAGCCAGAGGATCGAACGGGTCGGCGTTCGTCGGAGCCATTCGGCGGCGACCCGCAGGCCGATCGCCGTCTTCCCGAGGCCGGTCGGCAGCACCACCAACGTGTTGCGGTCGGCGGCGATCCGGGCGATCTCGGCCTGGTACGCCCGCTCCTCGAGCGCCCCCGGCGCGATCCGCGGGTGTTCGACGGTCGGCACGCGCGATCCTCCTCGTCCGCGTACGGACGGCCACTCCTTTATAAGGCTCGGATTACGAAGCGCCGATGATCCCGCTGTGGGCCGTCGCGCTCGTCGTCGTCGCGGCGCTCGTCGTCCTCGTCTACCACGGGATCGCGATCGTCTTCGCCTACCAGGTGCCGCCGTTGGCGCCCGCGCCGCCTCAGGCGAGGGACCCGAACGCTCCGCTGGTCAGCGTCGTCGTGGCGGCGCGCAACGAGGAGATCGACCTACCGGCCGCGCTCGACAGCTTGGTCGCCCAGGATTATCCGAACCTGGAGATCGTGGTCGCCGACGGACGGTCGACCGATACGACCCCGTCGATCATCGACGCCCGCGCCCCCCGGGTGCGGCGGATCGCGGAACCGCCGCTTCCCCCGGGCTGGGTCGGGAAGAACTTCGGCTGCCACCTCGGGGCCGAGGCGACCCGGGGCCCGTGGATTTTGTTCGTCGACGCCGACGTTCGCCTCCATCCGGCGGCCGTCCGGACGACCGTCGACTGGGCGGAACAGGAGCGGGCCGATCTCGTCACGATCGCCCCGAGGGTCGAGATGGTCGGGCCGTGGGAGAAGCTCGTCCTCCCCCTCATGACCCAGCTGATCCTGACGTACTTCCGGACGCCGCGCGTCAATCGCGATCGGAGCCGGGCCGCAATGGCGAACGGCCAGTACCTGCTCGTCCGTCGGGCCGCGTACGAAGCGGTCGGCGGTCACGCCGCCGTCCGCGCCTTCGTCTTGGAAGATGTGGCGATCGCCCGACGCTTCCGGGCCGCCGGAAAGCGGCTGCGGATCGCCTACGCCCCGACGCTGGCGACGACCCGGCTCTACCGGGATCGGGCGGAGATGTTCGAGGGGCTCCTCAAGAACGTCCACGGCTTCACGTTCTCGGCGGCGCGCCAGGTCGGGTTTCTCGCGGCGCTCATCGGCTTCTATCTCCTTCCGCTCGGCCTCCTCCCGCTCGGCGTCGTCACGGGCACCCCGCTGTGGATCGCCGTCGGCGCGTTCCTCTACGTCGCGTTGTTCGGCAAGATGGTCGGCTTCGCGCGGGAGCTCGGCGCCGGGGCGCGATGGGGGCTGCTCTGGCCGATCGCGGTCGGCTTCTACCTCGCGCTCGTCGCGACGTCGCTCGTTCGGGGAATGCGCGGCGCGCCGGTCGCGTGGAAGGGGCGCTGGTATCGGATGACGGTCGACGACCTCTCCCCCGTCGGCGGGCGCCCCAACCGCTAAGTGGACGGCCGGTGTCGACGCCGGTCGATGGCCGCGACATCTTCGCTCGCCCGTTTCGGCTTGTTCCTCGACGGCGAGGAACAGTTCGTCGGCGCCGACCGGGAGACCGAGGTGCTCGATCCGGCGACCAACACCCCGATCGCGCGCGTGGCCCGGGCGACCGCCGAGGACGCTCGGCACGCGATGGAGGTCGCGGAGCGCGCGTTCCACAACGCCGGCTGGGCGGACGACGACGGGACGCAGCGGGCCCGGGCGCTCCGGGCGCTGGCCCGCGAGCTCGCGGCGAACGCGGAGGCGTTCGCCCGGCTCGAGACGCTCAACATGGGCAAGCCGATCCGCGAAGCGCGCGTCGACATCGGCTACGTGGTCCGCACGCTCGAGTACGTGAGCGGCCTCGCCGACAAGATCGAAGGGGCGACGATCCCGGTGCCGGGGCCGCGGTTCGACTACACCGTGCGTGAGCCGCTCGGCGTGACGGTCCACATTGCCCCGTGGAACTATCCGCTCCTGCTCGCGATGCGCTCCGTCGCCCCGGCCTTGGCGGCGGGGAACACGGTCGTGCTGAAGCCGGCGACGTGGACCCCGCTCACGGCGATCGCCCTCGCCCGGCTCAGCCAGAAGGCCGGGCTCCACGCCGGGGTCCTGAACGTCGTTCCCGGGGACGGGCGAACCGTCGGGGAGGCGCTGGTGGCCGACCCTCGGTGCCGCTCGGTCTCGTTCACCGGTAGCGGTCCGGTCGGCGCCCGGATCGCCGAGATCGCCGGTCGTCGGTCGATCCCGATGACGCTCGAGCTCGGCGGGAAGAGCCCCGCGATCGTCTTTCCCGACGCCGACCTCGAGCGGGCGGCCCGGGGGATCGTGTACGGCATCTTCGGCAACGCCGGCCAGATGTGCTGGGCGGCGAGCCGTCTCTTCGTCCATTCCTCCGTGCGCGAGCCGCTGCTCGAGAAGGTCGCGGCGCTCGCCCGGGCCCTGCGGCTCGGGCCGGGCGTCGACGAGGGCACGGAGATGGGCCCGCTCGTCACGCGCGAGCATCTGGCGACCGTCCTCGGCTACGTCGAGGCGGCCCGCGCGGACGGAGGGAAGGTGATGGTCGGCGGCACCCGCCCCACGGCGCCGGCCCTCGCCCCGGGGAACTATCTCCTGCCGACCGTCGTCGTCGACCCGCCGCCGGAGTCGAAGGCGGTACGGGAGGAGATCTTCGGCCCTGTCCTCGCCGTCTTCGAGTTCACCGATCCCGACGAAGCGGTCCGTCGGGCGAACGACACCCGCTACGGGCTGTTCGCCTCGGTCTGGACCCGGGATCTGGCGACGGCCCACGGGGTCGCTCGGCGGCTCGAGGCCGGCATGGTCGCCGTGAACGAGGCGCCGATCACGTTCCCGCAGACCCCGTTCGGCGGCGTGAAGGAGAGCGGCCTCGGGGTCGAACAGGGCCGCTTCGTCGTCGAATCGTACACCCGGATCAAGAACGTCACGATCCACCTCGGCGGGTCGAAGAAGCGCTCGGGCTGACCCCGGTCCTGCTTTCGGCTCGGGAGGAGCGCCTCCCCCGGCATCGTCCGCCCCGGGTCCGGCGGGGCGCGGGGAGGCGATAGTTCGTACGAAACGGGAAAAGTCCCCCCTTCCCCCTAGGCGCTGATGGTCGCGGACGGACGCTGGGGGAACTGCCGCTTCTGCGGGGTTGCCGTTCCGCCCCAGAGTGCTACCTGCCCGATCTGCGGCGCCGACGGCCCGATCCGCGCGGGGGCGGCGACGACCGTGAGCCGGTCGGTGCGCCGCCGGGTGCGGGCGCTGCACTTCGGCCGCGTCCTGGTCGTCGTCGTCGGGGCGCTGTTGCTGACCTACACGCTCCTCACGACGGTGCTCGCCGGACCGCCGAACGTGCCCGACCCGCTCACGACATCGGGGACGATGCGAATCCCAGCGGGCAACTACACCGTCCTGAGCGGGGAGATCGACGGGGAAGACTACATCCTCGGCAACTTCACGGTGATGAATCCGCCCGGCTTGCTGCTCGAATTGACGGTCTACAACTCGAGCGAGTACGTGGCGTTCTTGAACGGCGGCGACCCGGCCCACCAGTACGCCATCGCTCCCGCCCCCTCGGGCCGGATCATCTTCAGCCCGCTCTACACCGACGATTACTTCTTCGTCTTCTCCACGCCGTACCCCGCGGGCACGTCGCTCGTGGTCACGGCGTACGTCGCCACGTCGTACAACACGAACGTCGTCTTCGATTGACCCGCGCGCGCCCGTCTCTCGGGCCGACGGCGCGTCGTCCGGTCACTCCGCAGAGGAGCCGGGGGCCGACGGGGCCGGGCCCGAATCGAATCGGCGGAGGAACTCCGCGGGAACGGCATCGATGAGGAAGACCGTCCGGCCGGCCCGGAGGATGACGTGGCCGGCCGCCTGCGCGCGCTTCGCGTCGATCTCGAGGATCACCGGATTCGGCCGTCGGACGCTGCCCGCGGCTCGGGCGTCCTCCGGGGTCTTCGAAAGGTGGACCTTCTTGCGGTCGGACGGTTTCAGCCCGGTCTCCAGGACGAGCTCGGCCTCCTCGGCGGTGACGGGGTAGTACAACGTCTCGGGGATCCGGTCCGTCGGGAGGTCGAGGTCGACCTCGAGCGTGTGGCCGTAGGTGGCGCGGATCCGGTCGTCGCGCAGTTCGTAGCGGCCCTTGCCGTCCGTTTCCGCGATGGCGGCGAGGTGGTGGGGGCGCAACCACGGATACCCTCGCTGCCGGGTCGCGATCGCCCGGGCGAGGTCGTTGAGGTCGACCCAGCCGTGAGCGTCCATCGCCACGCCGTAGCGGTCGGGGAAGTGGCGGAGCGTCCCGGTCAAGATCCGGCCGAGGTGGTCGAGCTCCCGGTCGCTGAGCAGCACTTTGCCCATGGCGCCGCAGTTCGGGCAGACGTCGGCGCGAAAGTAGCCATGCTGGCCGCACTCCTTCAGCATGGGGGCTCCGATACCACCGTTCCTACGACGGGATCTTGTCCGCCTTCTTGTCGAAGTCGGTCAAGAGGTCGCCGTAGAGGTCGGCCAGGTCCTTGAGGACCCGCTTGAGTACCTGCTGGGGCTTTTCGCCCTTGGTCCGCAGGAGGAGCGTCGGTCGGTCGAGGTACGGGTGCCCGAGGAAGTAGCGGGCTTCCACGACCCGCTCCTCCTTCTGGAGCGCCTCGACGAGCGGGATCAACAGCGTCTCCTCGCCCTTCGGCAGCTCGAGCCGGAGCACGTCGTGTCCCTTCTCTACGGTACGGACGTCCATCGGTCGACCGGACGGTGCGCACCGAAGCTCGGTTCATAAGCGTGGCGGACGCGTCGGCCCCCCCGGCCCGCCTCCGGCCCGGGAGCGGCTCGCCGCCTCGCGCGCGTTCGCCTCCCGGTCTCCGAGCCGACGGGACCCGCGGTTTCGCCTCGTCCTCCACCGGTCGACCGCTGGCTCGTCGGGGGTTCCCCCGACTTCGGATCGTCCGGCGGCGCCTCGAACCGCCTCCGCCCGCTCCCCACGATTCCGAACGGCCCGGTCCCGACACGGCTATACCTCTCGGCCGTTCGCCCTTCCCGGCGCGTCGCTCATGAAGGCACTCGTGGTCGGCGGCGGGGCCCGGGAGCATGCCTTGGCCCAAGCGCTCGCCCGGTCGGAGGCGACCGTGATCGTCGCCTCGATGAACGCGAATCCCGGACTCGACCGACTTGCGGCGGCCGCCCACCGTGTCGACCCGACCGACCCCGAGGCGGTCGTGGGCGTGGCGCGGCAGCACGCGGTCGACTTGGCCGTTATCGGTCCCGAGGCGCCGCTCGCGAGCGGGGTCTCCGACGCCCTTCGGGCCGCGGAGATCCCGACGGTCGGCCCGTCCCGGGCCGCCGCGCGCCTCGAAACGTCGAAGCAGTTCTGCCGGGAGTTCCTCGCCCGCCACCGGGTCGCTGGGCAGGTCCGCTACGTCGCCCCGGCCACGATCGAGGAGGTCGATGCCGCGGTCGCGCAGTTGTCCGTCCCGTTCGTCGTGAAGCCGAGCGGCCTCACGGGGGGCAAGGGCGTCCGGGTCCAAGGGCTCGACTTTTCGGACCCGCGGGACGGCGCGGCGTACGCGAAGAGCCTCCTCGTCCAGGGCGACCGGGCGGTGCTCGAGGAGCGCCTCGACGGCGAGGAGTTCAGCCTGATGGCGTTCGTCACCGACAGCGGCGTCTACCCGATGCCGGCGGTGCAAGACTACAAGCGCGCGCTCGAAGGCGACCGGGGCGGCAACACCGGCGGGATGGGGTCGTACTCGCAGCGCGATCATCTATTGCCGTTCCTCCCGGCCGCGGACCGGGACGCCGCGGTCGCGATCCTGAACGAGACCCACGCGGCGCTCCGGGCGGAGGGGCTCGACTACCGGGGCGTGCTGTACGGCGGCTTCATGCTCACGCGCGACGGCCCGAAGCTGCTCGAGTACAACGCCCGCTTCGGCGACCCGGAGGCGATGAACGTCCTCACGCTGTACGAGGAGGGAGATTTCGACGAACTCCTCGCCGGTGTCGCGACCGGCCGGGTCGACCCGAACCTCGTGGAATTCCGCCTCCGCGCCACGGTCGTGAAGTACCTCGTGCCGCCGGGCTACGGGAGCAAGCCGACCCCCGGCGGCGTCCTCACCGTCGACGAGCCGGCGATCGAGGCGGAGGGCGTCCACGTCTATTACGCCGCGGTCGACGCGGCCGGGCCGGGTCGCGTCCGGCTCGGCACGAGCCGGGGCGTCGCCCTCGTCGGCGAGGCGAGCGCGATCCACACCGCGAGCGCCCGGGTCGATGCGGCGCTGGCGCACGTGCACGGTGACTATTACGTCCGACCGGACATCGGCACGAAGCCGGACCTCGACCGCCGGACCGAGCATCTGCGCCGGCTGCGCGCCCCCGGCGCGAAGCCGTCGCCGCTGCCGCTCAGCGTGGCGCCGCCCGACGCGCCTCCGTCGAGCGCGGCCCGACCGGATCAGGTCCCCTAGACCGGCCGACCGCGGCGGACGGTCGGGCGGTTCGCCCCGTCAAGCCTCAAATACACGGCGACCGCTCGTTCGGCACCGATGTTCTGCCCGAAGTGCAAACGCCTGATGCGTCCGGACACCGCGGCCCGCCGCTGGCGGTGCTCGGCGTGCGGCGCCACCGTGCCCCTCGGGGCGGCCCGCGAGATCGGCCGGTCGGACCCCGCCCAGCGGGAGGTCGCCGTCGTGGACGGGAAGAGCTCCACGCTGCCGACGGCCGCCGAGACGTGTCCGAAGTGCGGGAACGGGGAAGCGTACTGGGTCCTGCGCCAGACCCGCGGCGCCGACGAGCCCGAGACGCGCATCTTCGAGTGCACGAAGTGCGGGCACAAGTGGCGCGAGTACCAATGAGCCCTCTCGCTCCGGAGCCGATCGGTGGCGTCCTCGTCGGCGAACGATTCGGCGAGCGGGTGCGCGTCCGGGGCTGGGTGCTCCGCTCGCGCTCCTCCGGCGGGATCGTCTTTCTCCGGCTGCGGGACCGGTCCGGGTCGATCCAGGTGACCGCGCGCAAGGACGCGCTCGGCGAGGAGGCGTTCCGGGCGGTCGAGCACGTCCAGATCGAGGGCAGCGTCGTGGTCGAAGGGACGGTCGTCCGGGACCCGAGGGCCCCTGAAGGTCGGGAGATCCGGGCCGACCGGATCGACGTGGTCGATTCGGGCGAGCCGTTCCCGATCTTCGCGGAGCAGACCGAGGAGTTCCGTCTCGACAAGCGCCACCTTGCGATCCGTTCCCGCGAGCTCGTCGACACGTTCCGGTTGAAGGCGGAGCTGTTGCGCCTCGCGCGGGAGTTCCTCGACCAGGAGGACGTCGTCGAGATGACCCCGCCCGTGCTCACCGGGAACCCGGCCGAGGGGGGCGCCGAGGCGTTCCAGCTCGACTACTTCGGCCGGCCGGGGTATCTCTCGCAGACGGCGCAGCTCTACCTCGAAGCGCTCCTCGCGCCGCACGAGCGGGTCTATTCGCTCACGCCGTCGTTCCGGGCGGAGAAGTCCCGCACCCCGCGCCACCTCACGGAGTACCTGCACCTCGAAGTCGAGCTCGCCTGGTGCGACCTCGACGAGCTGATCCGGTTCATCGAGCGGATGGTGGAGCACCTCGCCCACGGGCTCGCGGCGCGCCGCCCGCGCGAGCTCGAAGCGCTCGGTCGGCCGCCCGCGGAGCTGGAGGCGATCCGGGCGCCGTTCCCCCGGCTGAGCTACGCCGACGCGATCGAACGCCTCAAGAAAAGCGGCTTTGCCGTCGACTGGGGTTCCGACCTCGGCGCGGTCGAGGAGCGCGCGCTCACCGTGGAGTCGATGTCGCCGCTGTTCGTCACGCGCTACCCGCGCGAGCTCAAGGCGTTCTACATGCTCGAGACACCGGGCGACCCGCGGACCGTCGAGGCGGTCGATCTCCTCGCGGGGGAGGGGTTCGGGGAGGTTGTCGGGGGGTCGTGCCGCGAGACCGATCTCGGCCGCCTCACCCGGCGGATCCAGGAGACCGGCAACGACCTCGCTTCGTACGAGTGGTACCTCGACCTTCGGCGGCACGGCAGCGTGCCCCACGCCGGCTTCGGGCTCGGGATCGAGCGCCTGCTCCGCTGGTTCGCGCGTCGGGAGCACATCCGCGACACGACGCCGTTCCCCCGCACGCCGAGCCGGCACACGCCGTAGCGGTGGGTCCGACGATGGCGGCACCCCGGCTCGTCCGTCCGCGACCGAGGCGTCGCCCCGCGCGGGTCTTCCTCCTTCTGTTTGACGGGGTCGAGGAACTCGACGTGGTTGGTCCGTACGAAGTGCTCTCTCAGGCGCAGCTCCTCCGCCCCGAGGCGATTCAGGTGCGGGCGGTCACCGTCGGCCGATCCACGGTGCGGGCGCGGTTCGGCCTCCGATGGGCCGGGCTGCCGAGCTTCTATCGCCTTCCCTCGCCCGATCTGGTGCTGATCCCCGGCGGCCCGGGGCGCCGCCTAGCGATGCACGACGCCCGCCTCCTCCGGCGGCTGCGCCGTCTGCACGACCGGGGGACCCGCCTCGCCTCGGTCTGCACCGGGGCGTTCCTCCTCGCCGAAGCGGGCCTTCTGGAGGGCCGGGTGGCGACGACCCACACCCGCGCGCTCGCCGAACTCCGCCGGTATCGGACGATCACGGTGCGCCGGGCCCGCTGGATCGATGAAGGGTCGGTGCTCACCTCGGCCGGGATCTCGGCGGGCATCGACCTCGCGTTCCACCTGGTAGAGCGGTTGGGCGGCCGGCCGCTGGCGCGCCAGGTCGCGCGTCGGATGGAGTATCGCCTCCGCCCCGCGCCGCGTCGGGCCGCGCTCCCGGGCCGGGTGCGGTAACCGGTCGGGGTAAGGTTCAAGAGCCCGAACGCGCTCGCCGCTTCCGCGCGTTCAGGGGAGCCACGAGCGTGGGAACAGAGTCAACACCCGAACGCGGGAACCATCGCCCGGCGGAACGCGAAGGGGCCCCGGGGACCGGACTTCTCGCCGTCGAGCGGATCGCGCATCACGACATCCCGTCCGTCTGCGCGCTCTACAAGCGCGTGTGGGATCCCCACCGATCGGAGCTGCCGCCCGAACTGTTGAAGACGCTCGAGCCGACGCCGCTCGAGTTCACCAGCGAGATGGAGGGCGTCACGTACTTCGCCGCGCGCCGCGACGGAAGAACGGTCGGCGTGGTCGGCCTTGAGATGGCGCACGGCAGCTGCCATATTGTCAGCCTCGCGGTCGATCCCGAGGCGCGCCGGCAAGGGATCGGCCGAGCCCTCGTGACGACCGGCATCGAGTGGGCGAAGCACAACGGCGCGTCGTCGATCTGGGTCGACCCGCTCGCCAAGTTCGAGGCGGCCGCGAAGCTGCTCACCGGCCTCGGCTTCCAGCCGGCGGGCCTCCTCCACCGCCGGCTGTACCGCGAGGACGTCCGCTACTTCGAACTCCTCCTGCCGTGACCGGGGCCTCCGCCGATCACCTCTTCTCTCCGCCGGGCCTTTCCATGGCGTGCACCGCGGCCTCGAGATCGGGCTTCATCTGGCTCCCGGGCTCTCCGACGAGAATTTCGTCGGCCTCGCCCTCGGCAACCTGGCGGCCTTCGAGGTCGGCCGGGAACGCGGCGAAACGCTGCGATGGCAGGTCGTCCGCGTCGACGGCGCCACGGACCATCACTTCCGCCTGCTGCTGAGCCATCCGGACCGCCCGCTCGACCTCGGGTTCCGACGCCACGTGGAGCGCGTGCTCTCGGCTCTCTCCCGGTCAACGGTCGACGAGCTGCGCGACCGGTTCGAAGCCGCGCAACGAGACGGCCTCCGGCCGGTCGCGCTCCGCCACCTGCACGAAGCGGTCGACTTCTGGAGAGACGATTTCTGGAATTGGCTCGGCTGACGCGCCGGTCGGCGCGCGCCGGCCCGCCGCCGGTCGAGCGCGTCGTCGATCTCCCCCACGCGCACCCCGGCGGGAAGCGGTGCCTTGGCAACCGGGCAACGCCGGCGCACGGAGGACGGGGCCCGATGCCTCGGGAGTCCCCTCGCTCGACCCCTCCTGTCTACTCCGGGCTGGGTCCCCCTCGGTGAAGGTAGCCCAGTTCGAAATCGCATATGGTTCCTCGAAAGGTCACGACCGATCGGCGGGCAACCACCTGATCCGGGGTTCGTCCCCCACGATGGCTCTCTACGCCCTATGCCCAGGGAGGTCGCCTCACCCACGTCACCGAGGTTCGCCCTCAGTGTACCCTCGAGGTTCCCTCCCTTGGGGCCGATACGTTTGGTTCACCTTGAGCTTCCAGTACATCACGCGCAGGAGCTTCGCGGCCGCGGCGGTCATCGCCACGTGCTTTCCTCGTCGACAAACCCGTCAACGGTAGCGGTTCCAGCGCGGGCCGGTCTCCCGAGCCGGGCCGTGACGCGCGCCCAACGCAGCTGGTGCGGTCCGGCCTTGGGGATCGGACCGAGGCGAGTGACGCGGGCCGATCGGTGGATGGATGGCGCGAGGCCAGCGAGGAGACGAGGGTGCTGCGGTCGGGGAATCGATCCGCGTCGCCGACGAAGGCGACCACTGTGAGGGCCGTATAGAACCCGACACCGGGGATGGGGGCGAGGAGCTGGGCCTTCCGGTTCTCCTCGAACTTGGGGAGCCGGAGCTTGCGATGGAACTCTTGGATCTTCTCCTCGATCGCGCCGAACCGTTCCCGTCGGGTCGAAACTCGGGGATCCGTGCCGAGGCACTCAACCGCTCGCTCCCGTCCCTTCTTACTCCCGAGCGACCCTTCGGCGTACGGCACGCCGGTGCGGATGTACTCGGCGTAGACCGGGTGCTTCAACGAGGGGGAGAGGCGGCGTAACCCCGGGCGGGCCCGAACGTCCTTTCGGAGGTCCCGAGTCGCTTTCGGCCCGGCCCAGGCCTCCGGGATCAGGTTGGCCCGAAGCAGGTGGGCCAGCGTGGCCGAGTCCACCCGATCGGTCTTCGTCTTGCTCTTCGCGATGGCTCGGACCTGAAGCGGGTTCGCCAAGATGGTATCGATCCCGAGGGAGCGCAGTTCGTCATAGACAAACTCCCAGACCGGGTTCGACTCGATGACCGCCCGACTTCCCGAGTGACGCCGGAAGAACTCGCTCCGGTGCTCACGGTCGGTCGGCACCTTCGCCCGCTCGACGATCGGCCCGCTCTCGTCCATGACGGTGGTCTGACCGAACGCCGTGGGGATGACCACTCCCAGGTGCATCGGGTCGCCCCCAGTCCCGATAGGGACGGGCTACCTTCACCATGTCATGCCCGTCACGAGCGCCACCTTCATCGGCGACCGATGGTGTTCAGGGGAATCGATTGGTGGAGGAGTGGGGACGCGTGCTGCACGCCCCGGATCTGGCAGAGGCGATCTTGGACCGGGTGCTGGAGCGCGGCCGGTTCCTTCACTTTCGAGGCCCGCCGTACCTCACCGGAAACATGCACTCGCAAGGGCGGTCAATATTTTCGCGAAATGCGATCCAGCGTTTAGCGAACGCAAAGGCGGGGTGACGCGGACCACCCAATCGAAGCGCAGAGGGTGCTGAAATGTACCGCGAGGAGCAGCGGCGATCGCCGTCCCAAGCAGGGCGGCCGGGTCGCACGCGGAGTGTTCCGGACGCCACGCACGTGCTCGTCCTCTGTTACGACGACCCTCAGAATCCCAAATCAGGCGGGGCCCCACGATACTGCTTCGAGATGGCGCGACGATTGGTCGCTGCCGGTTACCGGGTGACGTGGCTCTCGGCACGGTTTCCCGGCGCGCCGATCCAAGAGGATCTGGACGGCGTGAAGATCGTTCGGGCCGGGTCCGAACCCACCACGTTTCTGCACGCGATGGCCCGAGTGGTGGGCAGGTATCGGGACGCCGTAATCTTCGAGTCGATCAGCGGCATTCCGTACTTCACCCCGCTCTTGACTCATCAACCCACCCTTTCGATGGTTCATCATGTCATACCGAGAGAGACCTTCGTTCGAAAAGTGGGGGGGCTCGGCCTCTTGCTCGAATTCGTGCAGAACAGAATCTCGCCTCGACTGTATCGGGATCGGCCGGTCATCACGAACAGCCGCTCGACCGAGGCGGAACTCCGCACTCTTGGCTTCCGGTCGATCCGGGTGGTTCGGTCAGGGGTGGACTTACCCACCAAGGCCGAACTCGGCGGGAACGTCAAGGAGAATTTGGCCGTCATCACCGGGCCCCTGCGTCCGTGGAAGAGAGTCGAGCACGGCCTTGCCGCCTTCGCCGGGCTTCCCACCGACTGGAGGCTGGCCGTGATTGGGCCATTCGAGAACGCGACGTACCGAGGACGCCTCCTCGAGGAAGCCGCCCGGCTGGGAATCGCCGGTCGCACGGTCTTCACGGACCGCGTTCCCGAGCCGATCAAGCGTGGCTTCTATCGTCGGGCGAAGGTGGCGCTGGTCACTTCCGAGAAGGAAGGCTGGGGGCTGAGCGCCGTGGAGCCACAGACGTTTGGCTGCGCGGTCGTGGGGTACGACGTTGCCGGGATACGCGATTCCGTGGGGAACGGTCAAACCGGGGTCCTGGTCCCAAGCGGGGATCTTGGAGCCCTCCGCCAAGCGTTGGTCGATCTCGCGGCGGACACGCGCCGGTTCGAGCGTCTTGCGGAGGCAGCTCGCAACCGATTCATCGACTACACGTGGGACAACGTATTCTCCGATTTCTACGGGGCCTTCCACGAGGCCACCGTTCGTCGGTAACGCGCGGTACGGTGGCTCCGGAGTCGTGCGCGGTATTATCGTTCGAGGGTCGAGGGCTGCGAGCGGTGGGGGGACGTGCCGTGCGGGGCGGGGTTCGTCTCTTGCATTTTCGCGTGCGATGTTCCGGTGGGCGCGTCCCGAAGGCGACCGTGCGCGTGGTACACTCGACCATACGACAGAAGCTCGGCCAAGAACCGCGGGACAAACATCAGATCCGACCCAGCGATCTTGGACCTTCCCCCGGTCCGGTTCAGCATCTGGTGGGGGACCTCGCGCACGCGTGCCCGGGGATTCGCCGCAAGGAGGTACAGCAGGAGCTTGTAGCGGGCAAGCGCCGGGTCGAGCCCCAAAGTTAATGATCGACGCACAAGGAAGAATCCGGAGATCGGATCCGACAGCCGTCGCGCCGGGGGGAGGATTAGACCGGCCAAGAATCGAGCCGACCGGCTGATCACTCCGCGAACCGCCGGCCAGTGGTTTCCCCCTCCCTCGCAGTACCGAGACGCCACGACGATGTCGACCTCCTCGTCTATGGTTTCGAGGAGCCGCGGGATCAGGGCCGGGGCATGCTGACCGTCTCCGTCGAGCTTAGCCACCCAGCGCGCTCGGGCCTGTTGGCAGCCGTACAATTCGGCATTTGCCGAGCCGAAAGGACGGCTTCGCGCCAGCAATCGAACCGGCACGGTCGTCAATTCCTCCGCGTACTGTCGGATCAGTTGGCGGGTCCCATCTTGGCTCCCGTCATCGACAAAGATCAGCTCCGCCACCAGCGGGGAACATTGCTGGACCACCTCAGACAGCCGGGGCAGGAGCGGTCGCAGCGACGCCGCCTCGTTGAACGTGGGGATCACGATGGAGAGCCCGGGGAGTTCGTTCGTATCCGCCGAACGGTCGCCCCGTTCCCCGGCGGGGACCTGGCGGAAAGCCCCATTTCCATTGAGAAGGGACATCGGAGGCCAGCGGAACGGCTCACCCGGCGAGCCATCCCGGCGCCCTTGTTTAGCCGTTGCGCCCCCTGCAAGGACGGGTCGTAGGACGCATGCCACGCCGTTGCCGACCGGGTCGGGAGGCCGGCGGTTGGGGTTCCGCGCTCGGGACGGGTGGTCCGGTAAAGCCTCGTCGTTTCGGCCAGCCGGAGGGGGCGACCACCCCGTTGCCGCTCCTCCGAGCAAGGGAGCGAACCCGGCCCCTCGTCGGGTACTGTGTGACCGCCACGTATCGTTCGGCCCTGCCCGAGTTCCTTGGGAGGGATCCGAGGGCGTCGGCCGGGCGGCGGGACGGACCGCGGAAGGGGCCCGAGTGGCTCTCGGCCCCTGCTCCGCGAGGTCGGAAAACCGTCGTCGGCCCTGCAGGAAGTAGGCGATCGGCACGACCGCCGGAACGAAGAGGTGCGCGTACTCTCGGCGCGGGCGCGTCCGCAGGGCCCGGGCCGTTCTTCGCACGCGGAGGATCGAACGGGGATGGGTCGCGATCCAGGCCAATCCTTCGATCGAGGCGCGCAGCTCGCCGTGGTCGCGCACGAAGAAGTAGGGCCAGCTCGCCACTTCGAGCATCAGGCGTGGAAGCGCTCGGACCAAGAGCTCGGGTGCCTCGCAGTTCTTGAGCACCAGGAGCAGGCTGTTGCGGTGCCGGAGGTACCGCTGAAGCCGTCGCAACTCCCGGCGGCTCGAGAAGGTGGCCGAGCCTTCGTGGAAGACCTTCGACTCGCCGCAGGCCACGCTTCGGTAGCCGCGGGCGTGGAGGCGCCAGGCGAGATCCGTTTCTTCGTGGCACATGAAGAAGAGTTCGTCGAACCCGCCCGCGTCCCGGACCGCCGATCTCCGCATCAGGAGCGCCGCGCCCGACGCCCAGAAGACCTCCCGAGAATCGTCGTACTGGCCGAGGTCGGCTTCCCGCGTCTCGAGGATCCGGCCCCGGCAGCAAGGAAAGCCGAACCGGTCGAGAAACCCCCCCGCGGCGCCGGCCGCGTCAAAGAGCTCCGGATCACGCGAGGAGAGGAGCTTCGGCTGCACGAGGGCGACCGACGGATCGCCTTCGGCGAGGGCGAGCATCGGCGGCAACCATCCGGGAGTCACAACGACGTCGTTGTTCAGGAGCACGAGGAAATCGGCGTCGCTTCGCGTGAGCGCCTCGTTGGCGGCCCGGGCGTATCCCAGGTTCTCGGCGCTCCCGAGCACCCTCACCCCGGGGTGGTCGTGCGCGATCGACCGGCGCAAGTCGGGCGAGCTTTCGTTCGCCCAGACGGTGATCCCGCTCAGGCCGTCGCGCGCCCCCTCCGCCTCGAACGAGGAGAGACAGCGCTCGAGGATCGCCCGGTCCCCGTAGTGGACGATCCAGGCTTCGGCGGACGGAGGGCGGCGGGGCGCCGTCGGGGCGGGGTCGGGCGCTCTCATCCCTCCGCCCGGTTCATTCCGCGGCAGGGAGGAAAACCATCGCGCCCCGGGCCGCGAGACCCGGTCGGCCCCTCCCGGGGTGCGAGGCGAATGAGGGCGCGCCTCCGGCCCGACAGGCCGCTCCGACGCCTCCGCCCGATTCGAACGCGGGGCAACCGAGAGGAGGGCCGCGATGCCTCGCTCGTGACCGGGCCACGCCGGGAAGTCGCAAAGGTGCCGTGCCGTCGCGGCGACGCCTCCCGCATCGAACGAGCTACCGACTGCCCAGTAGATTAATACTCAGGGCAATCGCCCGTATCAACGCCATGGCGAAGTCGCCGCTCGAAACGACGCCTCCGGCTGTCCTCGGCTGCGCGGGACGCCCCGCTTCGCGCCCGAGCCTGAACGGGGAACAACCCTTCTCCCGAGCGAACGGTGCAGGCGGCATTCAGGTCGCAGGAGCCTAGGGGGCCCGAAGCCGCCCCACTTGGCTCAGCCCGGACCGGCTTCGGCTCGAAGGAGGAAGCGAGTTGTCTAACCCCCTCTCCACCGATCCCGCTGCCACTCCGAGCGGGAGCGTCCCTTGGATCTACGCCGGCACCGTCGCGCTCGCCCTCGGAGGCGGCCTCTTCTACCTGTATCTCGCCCGGACCGCTTCGTCGGCGGAGGTTGGAACGATCTCCCTCCTGGCCGCCATCGCCACCGTGGTCGTCGGATTCACCTCGTTGGGGCTCGGAAACGGCTTCCAGCATTATCTCGCCTACTATCGTGGCAAGGGAGATGCGATCCGGGCGCGCCGGCTCGCCCGGCTCGCGCTCGGCGTTGCGCTCCTGCTGGCCGGGGCCGCGATCGTCCTGCTCGTCGGGTTCGCCGCGGAATGGAGCCGCCTCTTCTTCCACACGGCCAGCTATGCCGCCCTGCTCGACCTCCTCGCCATCTTCGCCGGCCTATCGATGGCCGTCGGCGTGCTGCAGTCGCTGCTCGCCGGCCTGCAGCGGTTCATGGCGCTCTCGGCGATCACCATGGCGCAAACCATCGTGATGTACGGAGGGACGGTCGGCCTTCTCCGGGCGTTTCCAGGAACTCCCGTGACGGTCGTCGTCGGGTGGAGCCTCGGGATGGCGGTCAGCGCGAGCCTCTGCCTCGGGGTGGTGCTTCGACAGACGGCGTCCCTCGAGCGCTCGCCGGCCCGCGGCCGACCACCGACCGGTATCGGCCGCATGTTCCCGGAACTCTTCCGCTATTCGCTTCCCGCCTACGTGGCCGGCCTGCTCGGGACGGGAGCGTTCTACGTGGACCGGCTCATCCTCGCGGCGTTCGTAGACCTCAGTGCGGTGGGCATCTACACCTATGCCATTCTCGCCGCCAGCGCGGCCGCCTACTTGGTCAACCCGTTCGGCACCGTCCTGGTTCCCCGCCTCTCGGCGCTCTTCGGGCGCGACGATGCGGAGGGGATCCGCTCCGTGGTCGGGGTCTCCATCGCCCTGGTGGTGCTCGTCTACGTGCCGGCCGCCCTCCTGCTGAGCGCCGTGGCGCCGGTCGCGCTCGGGCTGTTCGTCGGGCCCGCCTACGTCTCGGCGAGCGAGCCGCTGAGGATCCTCCTCCTCGCCACCGCCGCCGCGATCCCGTACACCGTGCTCGGGAGCCTGGCCTTCGGCATCCGGCGCACCCCGCTCGTGATGTACGCCTCGGCGCTGGCCCTCTTGAGCAACATCGCCCTGTCGGTTGTCCTCATCCCGCGTTTCAGCTTCACCGGGGCCGCGATCGGAAACTCCGCGATGGCATGGGTGCCGCTGGTCGTGCTCTACTTCGGGCTGCGAGGGACCGGGCTGATTCGGATCGCGTGGCGGCCCCTCCTCTCCATCTGGACGGCGTCGGTCGCCATGGCCGCCACGATCGGCGTGATCCTTGCGGTGCCGGGAGCCGGGCCGTTGGGTGCCGTTGCGGGGGTAGCCGTCGGCCTCGCCCTCTTTCTGGTCCTCCTTCGGTGGACCCGGGGCGTCACGACGGAAATGGTGGATACGATCCTGATTTCCGCTCCGCGCTGGAAGTACGTGGTCGGCCCGCTGCTCCGGTGGCTGACGCCGTGAGCGAGGAACGACAGCGAAGGGGGGGGACAAGCGAGAGGCAGCTGCGTTCCCGGTCCGATGAACTGATCGCCCGACATCGGATCGGTCGAACGCCGGACCGATGCAAACCGTGTCTGCGAACGCGATTGTGCGATGCTACGTATCCTTCCGCTCGGGGCTGCGAAAGGGGATGCGCGGCGTCTCGATGGAGACGAAAGGCGACGCCGCGCTTCCGGGTTCCGCCTCGTCTGGAGTACGGTGTCCTCTTCTCATTGGGGTGCAGGTCGGCAAGACCCGAGAGTCATCGGATGCGAACCGCTACCTTCAGATCTCCCATCTCACCGACGTGCGTGGCGACCCCTTCGTACTTCCATCCCGTTCGGTGGAGGAACTCGGAGAACGCGTGCGCCTCATTCTTCATGGGGGAGGGTGTGATGAACTCGTCAAAGGCCAGAACGGTCCCCCGACTCAAGCGATCGCTCAGCCGGTCGAGTACAAAAGATGCCGAGGAATACAGGTCGGAATCGATATGGGCGAACGCCACGATGCCGGGCGTTCGAAGAAGGAAGGCGGGTAGGCTCTCTTGAAAGAGTCCCACGTGCAGGGTGACGTTCTGGCGGACCGCGGGAAGCGCCCCTTGCAGCGAGAAAGCGCCTTTTCGAAACAGCCGGTTCCAGTCCTCCGGCAGTCCGAAAAAGGAGTCGAAACCGTGGATTGCCAGCGGGTCGATCTGGGCCGCAATGAAGTTGATTGAGTCGCCTCGAGCCACGCCAAACTCGAGCCAGAGTCCGGGCAGCGACGCCGCCCTCACCGCGCTCTCGAGGAACTCAAGTCTGGTACGGGCGTGTACCGGCGCTTCGACAAACAGTCGTAAGGACGCCAATTTCCCGAAGGAGAGGCCGAGCAGAATCAGCGCCTTCCATCGTTGGAGCCGGCGGGGAGAGGGCCGCCGGAGGAGATCGATAACCTCCCCGAGAAGCGTTCTCGCCCAACACGCGGCACTTCGAGTTTTCATGGTGTGGGCCGACCCTCGGTCCCCGCTCTTCGATCGATCGCCCGCAGTGGGCAGGCAGGCTTGCCTTCTCATCGCAAAACCCGTAGAACGCCTCGACTTGAGCCTGACCCCTCCGCTCCAGTGGAAGACGGACCCTGTCCTCGAAGGGACGTAGGCGTTCAGCTTTGTGGTCTGTTGTGGTCTGCCTCGGAGCGTCGACCGCCGGGGAGCTCTTCCTTCACAGTGCATCCCTCCCGTCAGGACCGGGCATCTTCCTCGTCCCAGTTGAATTTCTCCCGGAACTTGGCACCTGTGGTGTCATTCTAACCTGTCGGATCCCGCCTCGACCGAGGGGATCCCCTGTAGGAGGTTTGAGCCGGGTCGGCTACTGGCGGTTGGCGTGAACCGAGGGGAGATTCCGGCGGCGCATCACGCCTGGGGATGACGGGAACGTCGGCCCGTTTCATTCAACGGAGCCGTGATAAGAACGCCGCTTGAAATCGGGAGATGGTGGACGCAGCGTAGCGTGCGGGAATCGGCTGGAGGGTGAGCGCCAATCTGCGCAGCCGGATCGGGTCGCGGAGAAGAGACTCGACGACGGAGGACATCTCCGATGTGTTCCCCGGGGGCACCCGGGGCAAGTCCGTACCCAAATAGTCGTACGCGGGCAGGTCATAGACGACAGGGACACAACCATGAGAAGCCGCTTCCATGACGGAACGCGACCAGCCTTCCTCATAGCTTGGGAAAAGGAATAGGCGGGACGACTCGAGCACCTCGGTCTTGGCCGACTGCGAAAGAGGACCCAAGAGCGTGACCGATCTTCTCAAGCCCTTCTGGCTCAAGATTCTGTCGACCTTGCGCTCGACCGACTCGGACTCGAAGTCGCCGCCGATAAGCAGCTTGGCAGTCGGCAGGGACTTGTGAACCCTATCCCAGACGGCGAGAACGTCGAAAATCCCCTTCATCGGAGAAAGCCGACTGATATGGCAGACCTCGACAGTTCGGTTGGGATTAGGCGGATTGCGTCCTAAGGAGGCCGGGTCTAGAAACTCATCATCGGTCAGTACGGGCCCAGCAAATCTCCACCCCGATTCCTGCAGGATTCTCAGTCGGTCGATCGAGGGGGTGTGACCCCCGACCTTCGTCACGGCCAGTCCGACCTGCCCAAGGACCCACGCCCCGGTACACCGGATCAGACCTCCCCGTCGGAATGGAAACCACCATGGAGGGGGTGTGATGTGGTGAAATGCCACGACCAGCGGTGATCCCGAGGCACGCGCCAGAGAGCGCCCGATCAACAAGTCGGGGGGATTTGGAGAAGCGGTTATCACGATCGATTTCCAACCATCTCCCTCGGTCTCTGAGGCACGTTCCAATCCCCGCGGTCTAGTGCGCAGACCCGTCAGCATCGTCCTCAGCGCGTGGGTGATGGACCCGGCCTTGCCGGGGCGCTCGTTTGGGACTTCGAGCGGGTAGACTACCGTGCACTTCCCTTCAAAGGCTCCCGGCAGATTGGTATAAACGGCCACATCGTGACCCTGTTTGACCCACTCCTCGGCCAACCGAGCAAAATGGAGGAGCCCTCCTCCTTCGCCACCCGGCAGACGAGGTCCTGACTTCGTTCGTACCATGACGACGCTCACGATGGCGATCCGAAGGCGGTACGTGCCGGTGTTGGCCAAAGCCTCCATCGTCACGATTCCCTGCCGCCCGACGAAGGCCACCAATCAGGCCCACCGATTAACCCGGTCGGGGCCATGCAATCCCGTCTTGTCCCGGCCCGTTGCCCGGTGCGCCCCTCCATGACGCAACCCTTCCCTCGATTCCGGCTTCGGCCGCCTCGCAGTCTCTCGCGCGCGCGCCGAACCATCATGAAGATGGATATCAGTTCGACCAGCGAAACGGACTACAACGGCAGGTCGGATGTCGGGAAATCTATCGCCTACGCGGGACACGGTCCGGGCGTTTCCCGGAAACGGGTGGGGTGGCTACCCCCACCGCCGTACGCCGGCGAGGGCTGCGGGTGAGCGAGGGGGAGAGAACCCACACGCTCGAGCAGTTGACGGAGGCGTTCGGATCGCTCTACGTGGAACTGGTCGTCGCGAGGCGTCACGCGCCGACCCGTCACCTGGATTCGCCGTCGTGGCGGCGGCAGGGGGAGAACCGCCGCCGCTGGACCGTGACGACGCGGCCGGAAGCGATCTATCCGGTGACGACGTCGAACGGGCACGAGGGGCCGCTCGGGCTGGTGGGGGAGCAGGCTGTCGGGACGGATGTTAACGACCGACACTCGGCGTTCGCGACCCTGGCGCGGAAGACGAAGCGGCCGCAACCGGACGGCTGGGCGCACCTCCTGCGGGACGCAAGGGAGCTGGCGGAGTTCTTGGGGGCGGAGGGAGCGGGGGTCCCGCCCCTCCTACAGGCGATCTACCCCGAATCGAGGCAAGTCGCGGGATGAGATCGATGGAGAAGGCCGCGCGACTGGAGCGGAGCCTCGAGGAGCGGCTCGGGTCGTATCGGTTCGTGCGGCACCTGCTGGAACGGAATGCCCGGGGGTGGATGTTTCGGTTCGTGGCTGACCCGCAGGTCGAGGCGACAAACAACCGCGACGAACGCGCGCTCCGTCCAATGGTGATCGCGCGGAAGGTAAGTGGAGGCAGTCGCTCGAATCGGGAGGCCGAGCGTAATAGAATCTCACGACCTGGATAGCGACTATCGCCACCTGTTACAGCGGCGAGCCTGACCTCGCGTCCTCGCGGAACAGCCCGCCGTAGCCGAGCTTCTTCAGATCCTCCCTCGTCCCCTTCAGCAGATTCAGGTGCCACACGCGACGTT
>JAKAWP010000006.1:38204-47656 GCA_021816955.1 Thermoplasmata archaeon | reverse complement strand
TACGGCCCGGCGAGGGCTCGGAAGGATCGGAATCTCGGCCGCAGATCCCATCGATCGTGGACCGAAAGCCGAGATCCTCGGCGAGCCACCAGAGCAGGCGGACCGCCCCGGCCCGATAGGAGAGACCATGGACCGTCCGGTCCAAGATCGACGCTCTCCCCTTCGGTGAGTGCGCGGGGCAGAGGCCGAGATACCGGACGTATTCGCTGACGATCTTGCCGTCTCGGCGGTAGGTGCGCCACTCCTGGAGGTAGCAGCGCCCGTTCCGCTTGTGGTGTTTGGTCGCCGTATGGGTGTCACGTAACACCCATACCTATTTAGCTAGTGCGGTCGAGAGGGGAGTACCCGGCGAGAAATCCTCGCCGAAGAATACACTCAACCCCCGATTCCGACGGGGTCGATGGGCGACGTAGGTGCTACACGCTCGCGCTATTCAGGTGATGAGATGTGTCCTTCCGCCCGATGGCGGGCCGCAAGGACCATAGGTCGCGCCTCCGTTCGTCCCCTCGGAGGCGCTCCATGGAGAGCACACTGTTTGTGGGACTCGATGCGCACAAGAGCTCGATCGTCGCCACGGTCGTCGACCACGAGGGGAAGCGAATCGATCAGACCCGGCTCGGGTCAGGCGACGCCGAACTGAAGCGATACCTCGGCGGGTTCCCCACTGCCGAGGTCGTGCTCGAAGCGTGCAACGTCTGGCAGCACGTCTACGACGCTGCGACCGCGACTGGGGCCAAGGTGACCCTCGCCCACCCCTACAAAGTGCGGCTGATCAGCGAGGCGAGCTTGATATCGGACAGTGTCGATTCCCTCGCCCTGCCTCGCCCTGGCGCAGCTGCTGCGCCTGAAGGCGGTCCCTGTGGCGTTCGCTTCGGACGAAGCGACCCGCGAGCTTCACCCGATCGTTCGGGACCGGGCGTTCTATCGGAAGGAGGAGGAGTCGGTTCGGAACCCCATCTCTTCGGTCCTGTTGCGCCAAGGGATTCCCTACGAGGAGGGAGTTCTCGGCCAGAAGCGGAAGCGAGAGAAGCTACGGTCGCTCGGCCTCCCCGAGGTCGACTGGGGCCTGGAGATGCTGGCGCACTTCGACGCCACGACCGCCGAGCGGGGCCGGAAGATCCCCGAGGCGTTCCTCGCCTCGAAGGAGGCCCAGCTGCTGGAGTCGATCCCGGGCATCGGCGAGTTCACCGCGGTCGGGCTGGTCGCCGAGCGCTGCCCGATCGACCGGTTTCCGAACGTCGAGAAGCTAGGCTCGTACGCGGGATTGGTGCCGACGAACCACCAGTCCGGGGCGACCTCCTACCAAGGGCACCCGAAGACGGAGAGCAACCACCTGGTGAAGGGGCTCCTGATCGAGGCGTCCGGGTCGCCCCGCCACTGGGAGAAGGGGAGCGACGGGACGAAGATCGCCAAGCGGGTGAGCCGACGACGGGGAGGGAAGCAGAAGATGAACGTCGCCGGGGCGCACCAGTTGCTGAGGATTGTTTCAGCGGTTCTCCGACGGGGGACCCCTTACACTCCGGAATGACCGAGCCCCGGTTTGGACTCTGCGAAGTCGTGAGACGGTCGCGTCACTCTGATTGGGGGAGATCGGACCGGGGTCGGCGGCCGCGAATTTCATCGTGTGCTCGAAGCGCGGATAAGTGACTGCGGAGCTGACAAAAGCGGCGGGGTCAGCTCATGTGAGACAAGTCGCAGGTCGGCGGGAGGGCCATAAGTGGGTTCACGTACACGATCTGCCCCCACCCCACAAACAGGCCACTGTGGTTGTAGCACAGTGCCGCGCTACGATCCAGGGACATCACGACCGCCACTCGGGCGGGGGAGGCGCGCCCACATTGCAGAACGGTCATCTCCCCGAGAACTCGACGGCGGAGTTGTGCGTAGCCGCTCAACGACGGTGAGATGCTTCCTGCCGTTCTTTCCCCGCCTCTGACGTGCCTCTTCCCGCTCGAAGGCAGGGAGATCGCGGGGCGTCTGTCTGGTCGGCGATGAGTCATAGATCATGATAGTGGCCTTTCGCACATTTTGAGCCGTCCCGATGGTCCCGCGAAGTGAGCTGACCCGGGAATTCCGCCCCTGCGAGTGCAGCCCCTTCGACTGATAGTAACCCCGAGACGCTGTCGATATGAAGCAACCCCGTCTCGGGGGCAGCCGTTCGGCTGCGACCCAGAAGAAGCGCGCCCACCCCAAGAACCCGTCGGTCCAGGCCACCGCCGAACCCCTCGCTTGGTGGCTCGTCCTCCTCGAGCTCTTCGAACCGATCTTCACCGCCCCGACCTTCGCCCTCTTCCAGGAACTCCTGACGGCGTGGGTCCTTTGCCCCGCTCGTCGCACCGTCACCGGCATGATGCGCGGAGGTGGCCTCGTTCACCGACGGCCCCATGACGCCTACCACCGACTGATCCGGGCCGCCGCTTGGTCCCTCGATGAGCTCTGGGACCTCACCGCCGAGCTCCGGATCGGCCTCTTCGCCGAGGAGGGTCGTATCGACCTCCTCCTCGATGACACCCTCTTTCACCGCCGAGGGCGGAAGATCGATGGCGCCGGTATCTTCCGGGACGCCGTTCGTTCCAGCGGTGGCTCCGTCGTCTACGACTGCGGCCTCAACCTCGTGGTCTTCGCCCTGCGGGTGAAGCCACCGTGGGGCGGCGAGCCCCTCGCTCTCCCGGTCGCCGTCCGCCTCCATCGCAAGGGAGGGCTCACCCTTCTCGACCTCTCCGCCGCCGCGATCCGTCGGCTCGCCAAGCGGTTCCCGGACCGGAACTTCCATCTCATCGCCGATGGCGCCTATGCTCCGCTTGCCAGGTGGGGACTGCCTCGGACCGACGTCACCTCGAGGATTCGTCGAGACGCGGCCCTCTACGACTTCCCCCGACCGCCGCGGAAGGGCTAGGTGGGGCGACCGCCCAAGAAGGGGCCGCGGCTCGCGCCGCTGCCCCGGTGGGCGAACCACACCCGGAACGGGTGGGCCAAGGCCGTCGTGGACCGACGGGGACGGCTCGAGGAGCGCCTCCTCCTGGCCCGGGAGGTGTTGTGGTACCACGTCTGCGGAGCCCAACCGGTCCGAGTCGTAGTCAGCCGCGATCCGAAGGGGCACGAGAAAGACGACTTCCTGGTCACGACGGATCTCGAGCTGAGCCCGGGGGCGGTGGTCAGCCACTACCACGGGCGCTGGCCGATCGAGGAGACTCTGAGATCGGCCAAGCAGAGCCTGGGGGGCGAGGAGCCGCAGAGCTGGAGGGGGAAGGGTCCGGAGCGGGCGGCCTCGCTCGCCTTCTGGCTCTACAGCGTGGTGTGGGCGTGGTACTTGGAGAGTCACGGAACCGAGCCACGGTTCGTGAGGCTCCCGTGGTATCCAAAGAAGGTCCGGCCATCGTTCGTGGACGCGGTATCGGCGCTGCGGGCGGAGATCTGGCAGGGAAGGGTTTCCGCGAAGTCCGAGGGAGAACGCGGAGTTCACGAAATCACCCGGTCGATGGTGGAGGTGCTGGCGCTGTCACGATGACGGAGCGCCCCTCACCGGGGCTCCGGGAGGGGGTGTGAATGTGCGAAAGACCACTGATATGGGATTGTTTAAATTGACCTAAACTATACTACGGGCCCTGAGCCCCTTCGAGGCCGCCGCGTATTTAGCCGCTCGCGCGAACGGAGCCCGTGCACGGCCGCGGGCGAAGTCGCGAGCGGCTGGGAAAGACCGACCGTCCCGATCGCGGACGGACAGGACGAACTCCTCCGGTCGGGGCTCACCCATCCGAACCCGGCCGGACGACGCGTAGGTTCAACGCGAGGCCGACCCCTCCGGATCGGCGGGGAGCCGTTCGATCCGGCCGGACCGACCCGCGGAAACTTGGGGACGGCCGCGATAATCGGCCACCCATCCTTCGACGACGCGCACCCGATCGCCTTCCTTCACCGTCTCCACATCATCGCCCCACAGGACGAGTTCGATCTCTCCGGTCGGGTCGTGGAGCCGACCGTTGCGGACCCGCTGGGGCTTTCCGTCGCGCGTCCGGACCTCGCGAATGGCGTCGAGACGAGTCACGGTTCCCTCGACCGTCGCCACCCGGGACGGGCGGAGGTCGGAGATGAACGTGCGCGGGGGACGACCCGTAGCCACGACCGGTCATGCGGGTGCCGGGTTAAATCAGCGGGGGTCGGCGCCGCGCTGGCCGACCCCGCCGCTACGACGCGGCCGACCCACCCGGCGCGTGGCGGTCGCGGAGGAACGCGCCGATACCGGCGCGGACGATCCCGAGGCCGGCCAAGAAGAGGGGGATCAGCACGAGGTCGCCTCCGGGCCAGGCGACGTTCGCCGCCTCGCCGGCCCAGAAGACCGCAAACGAGAACAACAGCGCCGTCGCCCCGAGCTTGAGGTACGGGACCTTGATCCGCCGGATCTGCTCGTGGACCACGAACGCCGCGCTGACCAGCACGATGCCGGCGATGACGGCCCCGATGAGCGCCGACGTGCCGTAGCCCGCCGCGGCGAGCGCCAAGAGGACGATCACGGCTTCGGTCGCCTCGACGGCTCCGACGGAAAACCCTCCGGCGAATTGGACCGCGGCCTGCGTCTTCGCCGGCGGGGACGGCTGGCGGCGCCGTCGGTAGGTCTTGAGGGTGCTGCGGAACAGGAAGACCCCGAACGCCGTCAGCACGACCGCGGACGCCCACAAAAGATACGACCGGGGAAAGGCGAGGAGCGCCGCGCCGAAGCCGAGCGCGACGAGGGCGACGACGGTCGTTCCCGCGGTCGCTCCGAGCGCCCCGTGGCGGACCGTCGACTCCCCGGCGGAGAGCGCGAAGACCAGCGCGACGACCTCGGTGAGCTCGAGCAACGTGATCAAGAAGGCGAGGAGGAGGGCCGGGAAGTACAGGGCGATCATCGGCGTCGATGCCTCGTTCGTCGCGCAGGACGTCGGCCGGGTCGATCGAGAAGGGCGTTCATGACCGGGGGATGCCCCGCGAAAGATAGCGCTTCGCCCTACGCAGCCGATCCGTTCGTGGGACCGGGCGGTCCGGCCCGAATCGTTTCGGAGCCGGCGGGCCCTGGGGCGGGCGCGCCACGCGGTTACGCCGATGTTCGAGGAGTGTTATGAACTCCCGAGCCCGTTTCCGGTCGGAGATCCCATGGCCGAGACAGTCCGTGCGGTCGCCGAGCGGTTTCCCGGTGTCGAGACGATCGAAGGCGCCGGCGTCCGTCTCCGCCGCTCGTTCTCGAACCGGGAAGTTCCGCTGTTCGACCCGTTCCTGCTGTTGGACCGGTTCGGCTCGGAAAACCCGGACGACTACTTGGCCGGTTTCCCCTGGCACCCGCACCGCGGGATCGAGACGGTCACCTACCTGCTCGGCGGCGAAGTCGAGCACGGCGACACGCTGGGCCATCAAGGGGTGATCCGGGGCGGCGATCTCCAGTGGATGAAGGCCGGCAGCGGCATCATCCATCAAGAGATGCCGAAGCGAACCGACGGGGTCCTCCAAGGGTTCCAGCTCTGGATCAACCTCCCGCGGTCGGAGAAGATGACCGTCCCCGCCTACCGCGGACTCTCGGCCCCGACGATCCCGTCGGTCGAGACGGACAAGGGGGCGCGCGTCCGCGTGGTCGCGGGGGAGTTTCAGAAGGTCGAAGGCCCGGTCCAGCGCGAGCGCGTCGAGCCGACGTATTTGGACGTGACCGTTCCCGCGGGCGGCGTCTTCGAGCACCGAACGCGGCCGGGCGACACCGTCTTCGCTCACCTGATCTCGGGAACGGCCCGGTTCGATCCGACCGACCCCCGGCCGTCGTCGGCCGGTGAGACCGTGCTGTTCAAGCCCGGCGACCTCGTCCGGGTCTCACCGGACCAGGACGGGGCGAGGTTCCTGCTCGTCGCCGGCCGCCCCCTCCACGAGCCGGTCGCGTGGTACGGGCCGATCGTGATGAACACCTCCGACGAACTCCGGGAGGCGGTGCGCGAGCTGCGTTCGGGAGCGTTCGTCCGGCACCGCGGGCCGACCGTCGAAGAGTGAGGGGCGGCCCGCCGGCGGCGCCCGTCGTGGAAAGCCGCCCCGCGGATGGACGGGCGGGGACCGGCCCTAGTGCGGGCGAGGGGCGGCGGCGGAAGCGGGGGGCTCGTGCTGCCCGAGCTCGGCGAAGGCACGGGTGAGGACGCGGACCGACCGACGCAGCTCCGCCTCCTCGATCGATTCGTCCGCGGTGTGGTCGAGGTGGGGATCGCCGGGACCGTACACGGCGCACGGGCGCTTCCACGCGCTCGCGACCAGGTTGACATCCGAGGTCCCTCCCTTCCGCCAGAGCGTCGGTCGGCCGCCCTCGGCCCGCACCGCGTTCGACAAGGCGCGAACGACCGGGTCGGTCCGTTCGGTCGCCCACGGCTCGATCTCGACCAGGACCGTGCGCGAGGTCGGTCCGTCGATCGCTTCAACCCGCTTTCGGATCGACGCCGTCGTGACGCCCGGCGGCACCCGCAAGTCGACGACGAGCTCGACGCGCTCGGCGTCCCCGTCGTGCTGCGTGGTGAGGTGGGCCAGCTTCACCGTGAGCGACCGGTACGCCGACTCCGGGTCGTCCGGTCCGATCTCGCGAAGGTCCTCGACCCATTCGATCGCCTGCTCGACGAGCGACGGGCCGGGAGAGGAGAGGTGGGCGCGCGGTCCGTCGAAGACGGCCGCGAGCCGCAAATCCCCCTTGTAGGCGACGCCGATGCCGTCCCAGCGGTTCGGTTCGCCGCCGATCAGCCGCTCCGCGGGCGGCTCTTGGGCGATCGCGCGCGCGCCCCGGCTGTCGGTCTCCTCCCCGACGCACGCGATGATCTCGACGGACCCGGGAACGTTCGCCGCGGCCCCCGCGACGAGCGCCGCCGCGAGCGGCCCCTTCGCGTCGCACGCGCCGCGGCCGTAGACCCGCCCGTCGGCCCGACGGACCGGTAGCTCTCCTTCGACCGTATCGATGTGCCCGAGGTAGACGACCCGGGGGCGGCCGGTGCCTCGGCTCGCCCGGCCGTTGCCCGCGGCGTCGACGCGGACGTCGTAGCCGAGCTCGCGGGCGACGTCCGTGAAGACCCGGACCGCCGCCTCCTCGTGGCCGGACGGGCTGTACGCCGCCAGCAACCGCTGAACGACCTCGACCTCATCCATCGCCCATCAGCTCCCCGAGCGCGTCGATCCCGACCTCCCAATCGGCCTCGTCGATCACGAGAGGCGGCAGCAAGCGGATGACGTTGGCGCCCGCCGCGAGGGCGAGGTAACCCCGGTCGCGCAGCCGCTCCAAGATCGGCGCGGCCCGACCTTTGAGCTCGAGGCCGATCAGCAGCCCGACCCCGCGCACTTCGCGGAGCTCGGAGGACTGGAACGACCGAAGGCGGCCGATCGCCCGGTCGCCGAGGCGCGCGGCCCGATCGGCGAGATGCTCTTCGACGAGCACCGCGAGCGCCGCGTCTGCGGCCGCCATGACGACCGGGTTCCCGCCGAACGTCGACTGGTGGCTCCCGCGGAAGCGTCGCTCGACCTCGGCGGTCGTGATCGTTGCGCCGACCGGCAGTCCTCCGGCGAGCGATTTGCCGAGCGTGAGGAGGTCCGGAACGACGCCCGAGTGCTCGAAGGCGAACGTCCGGCCGGTCCGGCCGAGGCCGCTCTGAACTTCGTCGAACGCGAGGAGGGCTCCGGCCCGCTCCGTCGCCCGGCGGGCCGCCGCGAGAAACCCCGGGTCGGCGACGTGCACGCCGCCTTCGCCCTGCACGGGCTCGAGCAGGACGAGGGCGGTCTGCTCGTCGACCGCGGCTTCAAGGGCGGCCGCGTCGTTGAACGGGACGTGGACGAAGCCGGGAACGAGGGGCTCGAACGGCGCGCGGAACTCCGGCCGCCACGTCGCCGAGAGCGAGCCCATCGTCCGGCCGTGGAACGCCCGGCGCGCGGCGACGACCTTCGGCCGTCCGGTCGCCGACCGGGCGAACTTGATCGCGGCTTCGACGCTTTCGGTGCCCGAGTTCGACAGGTAGACCCGATCGAGCGAGGGCGGCAATAGGTCGAACAGCCGGTCGACGAACGCCGTCCGCGATGGAGCGCCGTACGATGGAGCGAGCTGGATCAGGCGCTGGGCTTGTTCGGCGATCGCCGCGACGATCCGGGGGTGCGCATGGCCCATGTTGGCCGTCCCGTGCGACGCCCCGAGGTCGACGTAGCGGCGGCCGTCGTCCGCCCAGAGGTGGGCGCCGCTTCCCCGGACGATGGTGAGCGGGTGGCGGGGGAACGACGCGAACTCGCCCCGGCCGGCCGAGCCGCTCATCCGATCACCGTCCCCTCGCCGCGGAGGGCGGCCGCCACGGGCGAATTCCGTCCCGACGGCGCGACCACGACCCGGCCGACGCCGCCGGCGAGCGCCGCCTGCGCGGCGAGGATCTTCTTGCGCATGCGGCCTTGGGCGAGCGGCAAGACCGCCTCGATCTCCTCGGGAGCGACCCGCGCGATGAGCGACGACGGGTCCGCGACGTCCCGCAGGAGGCCCGGAACGTTCGTGAGCAGCACGAGCGCCTCGGCTCGTACGGCCGTGGCGACGGCCGCGGCCGCGCGGTCCGCGTCGACGTTGATCACCTCGCCGGCGGACGTCACCGCGGGGGGGTGGACGATCGGCGCGTACCCGCGGTCGAGCAGCAGCCGAAGGAGCGTCCCGTCGACCCGCTCGACCGTCCCGGCGTAATCGTCGGTCACCCGAAGGATCTTCCCGCCAACGACCTCGCGCGCCCCTTCCTTCCGGCGGCCGACCAACAGCGGCCCGTCAATCCCCGAGAGGCCGACCGCCTTCACGCCTCGCGCGACGAAGGCCGCCACGAGCGACGGGTTCACCCGACCCGCCAGCGCCAGCGTCAGCACGTCGAGGTGCGCGGGATCGGAGCGGCGGGAGACGACCCCGCTCGGACTCGTGTAGTAGCGGGACGGCACCCCGAGCGCGTCCCCGAGCCGGTCGACCGCGTCCGACCCGCCGTGGACGAGCACCCAATCCGTTCGTCCGGCGAGCTCCTCGACGAGCGGCCCCGCCGCGTTCCCGACGGCGCCGCCAACCTTCACCACGATCGTCATCGGATCCGTCGTTAGATCGGGTGGAGTCCCGGGAACTCGAGCCCCCGGTCCTCCGGCCAACCCCGCACGACGTTGAGGGATTGGACCGCATTGCCGGCCGCGCCCTTCACAAGGTTGTCGAGCGCGGCGACCGCGATCAGGCGATCCGTGTGGCGGTCGACCGCAAACCCGACGTCGCAATAGTTCGTCCCGGTGAGCAGCTTCGGCTCCGGCTCCCGGAACGGGCCGTCCGACTCGTGGACGATCCGAACGAACGGCTCCGCCCCGTAGGCGGTCCGATACGCCCCCCACAGCTGCTTTTCCTCCACGGGCTCCCGGGCCGAGACGTGGGCGGTGACGAGCACCCCGCGCACGGCTTCGACGCCGTGGGCGCTCAGGGC
>JAKAWP010000006.1:0-38194 GCA_021816955.1 Thermoplasmata archaeon | reverse complement strand
CTCAGGGCGACGGTCAGCCCGGTCGCCTGCTCGATCTCGGCGGTGTGCCGATGCCCCGCCGGCGCGTACAATCGCATCACGCCGCTCCGCTCGGCGTGGAGGCCCGCGGTGCCCGCCTCGCGCCCGCTCGCCGACGAGCCGCTCAGGGCGGTCACGATGACCGGCCGGCCCGGCGCGATCAGCCCCGCCTTCGTGAGCGGGTGGAGCGCGAGGATCGCGGCGGTCGCCATGCACCCCGGCGTCGCGATCAGACGGGCCCGCCGGATCTCGGTCCGGTAGAGCTCGGGGAGCCCGTAGGCGGCCTGGCCGAGCAGGTCTGGCCGGGGATGCTCGAAGCCGTAGTACCGAGGATATTCGGCCGGGTTGCGCAGGCGGTGGTCGGCCGACAGGTCGATGACCAGGCTGCCTTCGGCCAAGAGCCCGGGCACGATCGGGTGGGCCTCGCCGTGGGGGGTCGCCACAAAGACGACATCGGTCGGGCGGCGGGCCTCGGGCGCGACGAACGACAGGGTCGTCCGCTTGCGGAGGTTCGGGTGGGCCTTCGTGAGAGCGCGGCCCGCCATCGAGCGCGAGACGACCTGGGCGACCTCGACGTCCGGGTGACCGAGCAGCAGCCGCACCAGCTCGCCCGCGGCGTACCCCGACCCGCCGAGGATCGTCGCCTGTACGGTCATCGGGCGCCTCGCTCGAGCGCGTGCTCGACGATCAGGTCGGCGATGTCGACGTCCGTGGTACCTTGGAGCGCCTTGAACTCCGGGGTCGGATTCACCTCGTGCACGAGCCGGCCCCGGGGCGACTCCATCACGTCGACCGCGAGCACGCCCCCGCCCATCGCCCGGGCGGCGTCGCGCGCGAGCCGGGCGAGACCGTCGTCGACCGGCCACGGCTCGACGGTCGCTCCGCGGGCGGCGTTCGTCCGCCACGACGCCGACCGCCGCGCCATCGCGCCGACGATTCGGTCGCCGACGAGCAAGACGCGGAGGTCGCGGTCCGGCTTCGGGACGAACTCCTGCACGTAGAACACCGAGTGGATCGGCGAGCCGAGCGCGCCTTTGTGCTCGAGGATCTGCTCGGCCGCCTCGGGGTTGTCGACCTTCGCCATCAGCCGGCCCCACGAGCCGATCGGCGGCTTCAGCACGGCCGGGTAGCCGACCGCCTCGAGAGCTTTCCACGCCGCCTCTTCGGTGAGGGCGACGACGGTCTTGGGCGTCGGCACGCCGGCCCGGGCGAGCGCCAGGGAGGCGACGACCTTGTCGCCGGCGCGCTCGAGCACCGCGGCCGGGTTCACGCAGGGGAGGCCGTACGATTCGAAGAACCGGGCGGCGTAGACGGCCCGCGTGTGGCTCACCGAGCGGTTCAGTACCACGTCGACCGGCCAGTCGGGCGGCTCGAGGCCGAAAGCGAGGGCGTCGTCGCTCAACCGCTCGAGCGGCACGCCACGGCGCTCCGCGGCTTGGACGATCGCCCGCTCCTCGGGCCGGACGATGGTGTAGAACAGACCGAGCCGGTCGGCGCTACTCACCCCAGTCCTCGGCTTCCTTCGGGGCGGGTTGGATCGTGAACGGAGCCGTTCCCAACACCTCGAGCTCGGACCCGCAGTCCGGGCAGGTGAAGATCTCCCCGACCATCATCGCGTTCGGCTGCACCACGGCATCGCACGTTGGGCACTGGGTCATGTTCCCTTCTCCTCCACGAGCTCATCGACCGCGGCCACGAGGCGCGCGATCGAGGAGAGCGATTCGGCCCGGGACGCGAGGCGCGTCCGGGCGAGCGCGATCTGCGCGTCGATCGCCCCGGGGGCCCCGGGCGAGCTCCGACGCGCAAACGGTTCGACGGGGATCGGCGCTCGACCGGCCGGGTCCACCTCGGCCGTTCCCGACCCGACGGCTTCGTGCGCGCGGCGGAACGGCACGCCCCGGGTGACGAGCGCCTCGGCCGCGTCGGTGGCGAGCAGCTGCGGGTCGCGGGCGGCCGCCCGGATCCGCTCCCGGTCGAACTCGATCCCGTCCAAGACCGCGGCGAGCGCGCCGAGCGTCTCGAGCGTGGTCGCGACCGCGCGGAACGTCGGGCCTTTGTCTTCCTGGAGGTCCCGGTCGTAGGCGAGCGGAAGCCCCTTGAGCATCGTGAGCAAGGCGACCAAGTCGCCGACGACGCGCGCGGCGCGCGCCCGGACGAGTTCGGGCACATCGGGGTTTTGCTTCTGCGGCATCAAGCTCGAGCCGCCCCCGAGGACCGGCGTCGGGCGGATGAATCCGAACTCGGCCGAGCTCCACAGCACGAGCTCCTCCCCGATCGAGGAGAGGTGGACCGCGAGCAATGCGAGGTCGAACACCAGCTCGGCGAACGGGTCCCGGTCGCTGACCGCGTCGACCGAGTTCTCGAACGGGCGGTCGAATCCGAGGCGCGCGGCCGGGCCGGTCGGGTCGATCGGGAGGGTCGAGCCCGCGAGCGCCCCGGCGCCGAGCGGAGAGACGTTGGCGCGACGGGCGGTCGCGTAGAGGCGGTCCAAGTCCCGGTCGAGCCGCCAGAAGTGCGCGAGCAGGTGGTGGCCGAGCGTGATCGGCTGGGCGCGCTGGAGGTGGGTGTACCCCGCAAAGGCGGTGCGGGCTTCCTCCACCGAGCGGCGCAGCAGGATCTCCTCGATCCGAAGCAGCGCCCCCGCGAGATCCCGGACCGCGGCCCGCAGGTAGAGGCGCTCGTCGAGGGCGATCTGGTCGTTGCGGCTGCGGGCGGTATGGAGCTTGCCCCCGATCGGGCCGATGCGGCGGGTCAGCGCGACCTCGATGTTCGTGTGGACATCTTCGAGGTCGGGCTCCCACGCAAACGTCCCCTCGGCGATCTCCCGGCCGATCGACCGAAGCCCGCCGACGATCGCGGCGCGTTCGTCGGCCGTCAGGAGGCCGACGCGTTCGAGCATCTCGGCGTGAGCGATCGACCCCGCGAGGTCGGCCCGCGCGAGCGCGCGGTCGACGTCGATCGACGCGAGGAACCGGATCGTCGGCGTCCGCACGTAGCGCGGGGGATCGGCCGCGGAGGGAACGGGCATCGGCTCCGACCCGCTCATGGGGTCTCGGGCGTCGCGCGCGGGCGGGCCCCAGACGATTTCGGCGCGGCGGGAACAGCGGGGGACGATGCGGTCGCGTCGATGCCCGCCCAGGTGCGGGCGGGAAGTCCCCAGACGTAGATGAACCCCTCCGCCATCTCGGCCCGGAATCGATCGCCGTGGGAGTACGTTGCGAGGTCGTGCCGATAGAGCGAGTTCGGGCTCCGGCGGCCGATCACCCGCGCGGATCCTTTGAAGAATTTGACGACGACTTCACCCGATACGCGGGCCTGGGTGCTTTCGACAAACGCATCGATCGCCTCGCGGAGCGGCGTGTACCACAGCCCATCGTAGATCAACTCGGCGTACCGGTGCTCGAGTTGCTGCTTCGTCGCCAACAGGTCCCGAGGGAGGACCATCGCTTCGAGCGCCCGGTGGGCGCCGATGAGGGTGACCGCGGCCGGGCTCTCGTAGACCTCCCGCGACTTGATGCCGACGACGCGGCTCTCGAGATGGTCGATTCGGCCGACGCCGTGCATTCCCGCGATCCGGTTCACCGTGCGCACGATCGCTTCGAGCGAGTCGTCCGCTCCGTCCAGCGAGACCGGCCGCCCCTCTTCGAAGCCGACCGTCACGGTCTGGGCGCGGTCCGGCGCCGCTTCGGGCGGCCGGGTCCATCCGAACGCCTCCTCCGGCGGCTCGACCCACGGGTCTTCGAGCACCCCGCACTCCGCGGATCGCCCCCAGAGGTTCTCGTCGAACGAGAACGGCGAACGGACGCCGACCGATATCGGGAGGCGGTGGGCCGCGGCATAGGCGACCTCCTCGTCCCGGGTCATCTTCCAGACCCGCGCGGGGGCGATCACTTCGAGGTCGGGCGCGAGGCTCGCGGCGCAGACATCGAATCGGACCTGATCGTTGCCCTTGCCGGTGCATCCGTGGGCGATCTTCTGGGCCCCGACCCGCCGGGCGACGTCGACCAAGTGGCGGCCGATCAGGGGCCGCGCGAGGGCGGTCGCGAGCGGATAGATCCCTTCGTAGAGGGCGTTCGCCTTCAGCGCCCGGGCGATGAACTGATCCGCGAACTCGGCCTTCGCGTCGACCAGATAGGCGCTCTTCGCACCGGCGGCGAGCGCCCGCGCCCGGATCGTGTCGAGATCGCCGGGTTGCCCGACATCGACCGTGACGGCGACGACCTCGTGGCCGTGCTCCTTGAGCCACGGGATCGCGACCGTGGTATCGAGACCTCCGGAGTAGGCGAGGACGACAGTCGAACTCATTCGCGGTGGTCTCGCGCGGAGATACTCGCCGGCGTATTTGTACCGTGTGGCCTTGCGCGAACATAATATGCCAGATGTGTTTGATTTAGAACAAATATGACCGACGGGCATCGGTCGATCGCGCGGCAGGTACGCGACTACGTCGACGCGCACCCGGCCGTCGCCGATGCGCTTCGGCTCGGAATCGCGAACCACGCGGCCGTCGCCCGGCGCATCGCGGCCGAGCTCGAGATCCGCCAGCTCTCCGCCGTGATCGCCGCCTGCCGCCGGTACCCCCGGCGGAGCCGGGGTTCGGCGCGCGAGGAGGGCATCCACCGGATCCTCCGCAAGAGCCGGATCGAGACCCGGACGCGGGTGGCGACCTTGACCGTCGTCCAAGGGCTCGACGTGCTGCAGGCGCTCGGGGACGTGGTGGAGGAGCTTCTGGACGAGAACGCCCTCTGCCGACTGATCCAGGTCTCCCAGGGGACCGTGATCATCGTGGACGAGGAGTCGGTGGGCCGGTTGACGAAGCGCCTGCGGGAGTCCCAGACGATCGCCGTCCACAAAGGACTCGCCGAGCTGACCGTCACGAGCCCCGAGAGCGTCGAGGAGACGCCGGGCTTGTTGAGCTACCTCGCGGGCATCCTCGCGAGCGGAGGAATAAATATCGTTCAAGCGATGTCGTGCTACACGGACACGATCTTCATCCTGCGAGGCGATGACCTTACCCCCGCGATCGCGACCGTCACGAAGGCGCTCGGATAGCCTCCCGGCCGCGGCGTCGGTCCCCCGGTCGTTCCCGGGTGGCCGACTTCGTCCCTCGCCTCGTTGATTCGGCCCGTGACCGATTCGATCCCCGCGATCCTGCTCATCGTCTGCGGGTTTCTCTTCGCGTTCGCCCTCGGCGCGCTCTACAGCGGCGCCTGCATGGGGATGGCCGTCGCCTCCGGGTCGGTTTCCCGTCGGTGGGCGATCTGGTTGATGATGCCGTTTCTCTTCGCCGGCGCCGCGTTGGCCGGGGATTCGGTGGAGCGGACCGTCGGCCACCACATCTTTCTGGGCGAGCCGGTGCCGATCGGCGTCGCGCTCGCGCTCCTCGGTTCGAGCACCCTGATCGCGACCTTGTTTCTCGTCCGGCGCCTGCCCGTTTCGACGACGCTCGTGGTCATCGCTTCGGCCATCGGCTCGGCGTTTGCCGTCGGGACGCCGGTCGACTGGCGCGTCGTCCTCGCCCTCTTCGGCCTCTGGATCATCACCCCGGTCGTATCGGGGGCGCTCGCCTACGGCCTCGTGCACCTTTTGCACCGGCTGCGTCCGACGGCTGTCCCCTTCGCCTCCCACAGCGCGGCCGGGCGCGCGACCTTCCTCGCGCTCGGCTTAGCGACCGCGTTCGCCGTCGGGGCCAACGACGTCTCGAATTCGACCGGCGCGTTTGTCATGGCGGGCGTCAGCGGGGCGGTCTTCGCCGCGTTGATTGGGGGGCTCGGGCTCGCGCTGGGCGCCCTCTGCTTCGGCCGCTATCTCGTCGACCGGGTCGCGTTCGGCATCGTCGACCTCGACCGACCAATGGCGGTGAGCGCCCAGCTGGCCCAGTCGGCGTGGCTCCTGCTTCTCGTCTCCCTCGGCTTCTACTCGTCGATGAACCAAGCGATGAACGGGGCGCTGATCGGGGTCGGGTTGAAGGTGGGGGGACGCTCGGTGCGCTGGACGCTGCTCCGCGAGATCTTCTTCGAATGGGGGGCCGGCCCCCTGGTCGCCCTCGGTCTGTCGACGGCCCTCTCGATCGGCGCCCGATCGATCGGCCTCGGCTAAGCGACGGGATCCGGGGCCGCCGATCCGCGGTCCGACCCCTCAATCTCGGGGAGCAAAAGCTCGATCATCGCGCGAGCGGTGGCGAGGTGGCGCGTCGTGATCTGCTCGACGTTGAGGCCGACGCGACGGCCGAGCGGTCGGAGCGACGGGGCGTCGCGGATCGCCGTCCAGACCGACAGGGCATGCGCGGCGCTTCGGCGGCCGATCGACGACTCGTCGCCGTTCAACAGCTCTCGCTCGACGGCGTCCGGAATGTCGGCGCCGAGCCAGCGGACGAACTCCGCGTCGCCTTCGTCGGCGATCGGGGCGAGACTGACCAGGACCGACGCGGGGGGAAGCGACGCCTGACGGCAGAGGCGCCCGTACTCGGCCAGCATCGCGATGGTCTGCTGCGGATCGAAGACGATCTGCGTCGTGAAGAATCGGGCGCCGCTGCGGGTCTTGAGAAGCATCCGGTGCGCTTCGTTCTCGCGCTGGGGGATGGCGATGTTGCCGACGGAACCGCCCGCGGCCCCGAAGATCGGTCCGGCGATCCGGTTCGCCTCGGTGACGGACGGACCCGGGTAAGGGATGTACCGGCTGGAGCCGCCCACCAGCACCGCTCGACGGACCCCCGCGTCGACCGTCGCGCGCGCCCACTCCTCCATCGCCGCGGCGCCCGCGAGGTGCGCGACGATCTTGTTGACGAGCACCTCGCGTCCCGTCGCCTCGCGGATCCGCCGGGCGAACAGCCGCGGGTCCTCGGTTCGGTACCGCGGGCGGCCGTCGTGGTTCTCTTCCGCGAGTTCGGGCACGTTCACGGCGTCGATGCGCGGGAGGGCCGCCAGCAGGTCGCGCAGCGCCGCGAACTGCTCCTGCGCGCGCGCCGGATTCGTTCGAGCCGGCGGAGGGACCGGCTCGAAGAAGAGCGGACGGTCGGACAGCGCTTCGTCGAACGAGCGGCCCATGCTCGAATTGCCCGACCCGCTCGAACGAACGGTCGATAAGAGCTTTCGTCGCGAACCGTCTCTTGCGAGTCGCGCAAGCGGTCGGCATCGAGAGAAATCCGGGCCCGGACGACCTCCGAGCCGAAGCGCTCGAGACCCCGCGACCGACATCAGGGGAAGCGGAGAACGCGCCCCGTGAGTGGCCCGGAGCCGGGACATTCGACTACGGACCGTTCCCCGTCGGGACGAGCGTGTCGGAGGTCGGCCCCGACGGCTCCGGAGAGCCTTGCGGAGTCGTTCCGGTCGAGCCGCGAGGGGGTTGACGCTCGGTTCCGGACCGGCCGCGACGTGCGCGACAAATCCGGGCGGCTCCGCCTCCAGAGACGCGATAGGTGGGACCGGAACTGTTTTCTAATGGTGGACGACCACTCGACTTGTCATGGCCGCGGCGATCGAGGTCGACCAGCTCGTCAAGCGATACGGTCCTCTCTCGGCCGTCGACGGCATCTCGTTCGAGGTTCCGGCGGGTACGGTCTTCTCGTTCCTCGGCCCGAACGGCGCCGGAAAGACGACCACGACGGAGATCTTGGAGGGGCTGCGGGCCCGTTCGTCCGGCACCGTGCGGGTGCTCGGCTTCGACCCGTGGAGCGAAGGGCGGGCGCTGCACCGGCGGATCGGGGTGATCCCCCAGGATTTCCGGTTCTTCGAGAAGATCACCGCCCGCGAAGGGATCGAGTACTACGCGAGCCTCTTCGGGGTGAAGGTCGACCCCGGCGAGCTGTTGCGCGAGGTGAATCTCGAGGAGAAGGCCGACGCCCGGTTCGACACCCTTTCCGGCGGCCAGAAGCAGAAGCTCGGCCTCGCCTTGGCCCTCGTCAACAACCCGGACATCTGCTTCTTGGATGAGCCGACGACCGGCCTCGACCCGCAGGCGCGCCGCGCGATCTGGGATGTGATCCGACGGCTTCGCGCCGGCGGGCGGACCGTGTTCCTCACGACCCACTACCTGGAAGAGGCGGAGCTGCTGAGCGACCACGTCGCGATCATCAACCACGGCCGGATCGTCGCCGCGGGCTCGCCGGCCGAGATCATCCGCACGCGCGGCCAAGCCGAGCGGCTCGTCTTCGAGGAGGCGCCGACGCTCGGCGGCTGGCTGCGGCGGACACTCGGCATCGACGGGCGAGCGGACGGGGATCGGCTGGTGATCCCGCTCACGTCGAAGAACGAGGCGATGAAGATCCTGAAGGCGGTCCACGAGAGCGGCGAGCCGTGGGGGCGATTCACGATCGAGCGCGATACCCTGGAAGACGTCTTCGTCCACCTCGTCGGCCGGATGGACAACGGGGTCCTCAAGACGGAGGCGCGGACGTGAGACCCCGTCGCGTCGTCGCCGACCTCAAGGTGACGGCCCGCACCTACCTGCGCAGCCCGGTCGCGCTGTTCTTCAGCCTGGTCTTCCCGCTGATCTTGATCCTCTTGTTCGTGTTCATCTTCGGCGCGGCGTCGTCGGCCAAGGTGACCGTCTACACGATCAACGAGGACGTGACGAACGGTCACTACTCCGCCCTGAGCCAGGAGTTCCTCGCGGCCCTCAACTCGACCAACGTCACGACCGTCCAGCTCGTCAGCCCTTCCGTCGGCAACCTCTCCACCTACCTCGGCCAGAACGGCTACGCGGTCGGGCTCGTCATCCCCGCCGGGTTCCAAGCGAATTATACCGCCAACCGGACGACGACGCTCCAGATCTACTCGAACCCGAGCGCGACGTCCCAGTCGGGCCCGGCCCTCGGGGTCATCGCCTCCGTCGTGAACGCGTTCAATCGTCCGTGTCCGCCCGGCCACCGCTGCGACGTGATCCAGGTCGCGAACGAGAACGTCGGCCAGCCGTACTTCACCTACATCGACTACCTCGTCCCCGGCTTGATCGGCTTTTCGATCCTGACGAGCCCGATGTTCTCGATGGTCGAGATCACGAGCTCGTATCGGAAGGAGGGGCTGTTCCGGCAGCTGTCGCTCACGCCGCTCACGCGCGCGGAGTGGCTGACGAGCCGGGTCGTCTGGTACGTCTTGCTGACGTTCATCAGCATGGCGATCATGCTCGGGATCGGGATCGGGACGTTCGGCGCGAACGTCACCGTCTCTTGGACGCTCGTGCCGTTCTTGGTGGTCGGGCCGTTCCTGTTCGTCTCGCTCGGGATGCTCGCCGGAAGCGCGGCGAAGACGCCCGAGAGCGCCTCGGTGATCGGGAACCTCATCACCTTCCCGATGATGTTCCTCGCCGGAACGTTCTTCCCCGTGAGCCAGTTCCCCGCGGGGCTCCAACTGTTCGCGAAGCTCCTCCCGCTCTACTACGTCATCGACGGGATGAACCAGGTGATGCTGTTCGGCAACCTCGGGCGCGCCTGGGTCGACCTCGCCATCACGCTCGCGATCAGCGTCGTCTTCTTCGCCCTCGCGGTCATCGCCTTCCGCTGGAGGGACGAGTGACGTGACGCCCGTCGACCGCGCGGAATTCCGCCGGGTCATGGCCCGCTGGCCGACCGGCGTCTGCGTGCTCACCGCCTCGCACGCGGGCCGGGACTCGGGTCTCACGGTGAACGCGTTCTTCTCCCTCTCCCTCGACCCCCCCACGGTCGTCGTCAGTCTCGGCGAAACCGTCGACACCATTCCCGTGCTCCGGTCCAGCCGCCGGTTCGCGCTGAATCTCCTCGGGGCCCGTCAGCGCGAGCTCAGCGAGCGGTTCGCACGCTCCGTCCCGGGGAATGAAAAGTTCCAAGGGGTGCGCACGCACCGCTCGGGCGACGGCCCCCCGCTATTGGACGGGGCGCTCGCCACGCTCGACTGCCGGCTGGTGGAGGAGCTCGCGCGCTACGACCACCGGCTCCTCATTGGCGAAGTCGAACGGATCGACCTCGGCGTCGACGCTCCTCCGCTCGTCTTCTACCACCGGGGCTATGCCACCTATGAGCCCGACGGGCGCCTCCAACTTCCCGACGCCCCGTCGACCTAGCGGTATCGCTTTTAGGCCCGCGCACGGTGGACCGGTCGTGGCGAAGCCGACGCGCGAGGTCCGGCTGGCGATTCTCGGGAGCGGTCCCGCGGGCCTCACGGCGGCGCTCTACGCCGCCCGGGCGGAGCTGAAGCCGCTCGTCTTGAGCGGCGTGCCGGCGGGCGGTCAATTGCTCATCACGACGGACGTGGAGAACTACCCCGGCTTTCCCGAGGGGATCCAAGGGCCGGAGCTCGTCGACCGGATGCGCCGCCAAGCGGCCCGGTTCGGCACCGAGTTCTGGGACGTGAACGTGACGAAGGTCGACTTCTCGCACCGGCCGTTCGTTCTCGAGGCGGGGCCGGACGAGCGGGTCCGAGCGGACGCGGTGATCATCGCGACGGGCGCGAGCGCCCGCTGGCTCGGCCTCCCGTCCGAGGAGCGGCTCCGGGGCCACGGCGTCTCCGCGTGCGCGACGTGCGACGGGTTCTTCTTCAAAGGACGCGAGCTCGCGGTGGTCGGCGGCGGCGATTCCGCCATGGAGGAGGCGCTCTTTCTCACGAACTTCGCGACGCGCGTGACGATCGTGCACCGCCGCTCGGAGCTGCGAGCCAGCCGGATCATGCAGGAACGGGCCCGCGCCCATCCGAAGATCCGCTTCGAGCTCGAGCAGGAGGTGGCCGAAATCCTCGGAACCGATCACGTCGAGGGCGTGCGGCTCCGTCATGCCCGCACGGGCGACGAGCGCGTCCTCCCGGTCGGCGGGGTCTTCGTCGCGATCGGCCACGATCCGGCCACCGAGCTGTTCCGGGGGATCCTCGAGCTCGACGAGAAGGGGTACCTCGTCACCCACGACGTGACCCGAACCAACATCGACGGCGTCTTCGCCGCCGGCGACGTCCACGACCACCGCTACCGCCAGGCCGTGAGCGCGGCCGGCTTGGGCTGCATGGCGGCGCTCGACGCGGAGCGGTTCCTTGCCGAGCACGGTCGGAGCGACCGGCCGCCCGAGCCCCACGGTTGACCGGCCGCCGCGCCCGGCGCTTCGGGGTCGAGCGGGCGGCGACGGCGCGACGGGGCGGCCAATCCGGTTGTCGGGCCGGCAGAGCGATTCTCGGCGCGGCTCTCCTAAAGTAGGCGGCCGCGTTCCGCGCCGCGTGCGCATCGCTCCGTCCGTTCGGAACTGGCTCATCGGGCCCGGGTCGGACCCGTCCGTCCGCTATCGGTACTGGACGGAGGTCGAGGGGGTCGCCGCGACGGACCCCCGCGCCCGCGCGGCCAGGGCGCTCATCGGGAAGGTCGGCTGGGCGGCGGGGATTCTCGACCAGCAGTTCCCGGACGGCCATTGGGGGACGGTCGGGTCGACCGCCGGCGACCTCTACCGGCCGAAGTACCTCGCCACGAACTGGCGGATGATCGTCCTCTCGGACCTCGGCATGACCCGGCGCGACGCCCGGATCCGTCGGCTCGCCCGGTTGCTCCTCGATCGCTGGTCGCGTCGAGGGGGCGATGCGCTCGGGGGCCGCGACAGCGAGATCTGTCTCACGGGGAACGCCGCCCGGTCCCTCCTCCGCTTCGGTTACGCCGACCACCCCGCGACCCGGCGCGCGATCGATTGGATCGTCCGAACGCAGAAGTCCGACGGCGGTTGGCACTGCTTCCGCTCCCGCACCGGGACGCTCGATGGCTGGGAGGGGCTGGCCGCGCTCGCCGAGCTACCGGCCGACGAACGGAGCGGACGGATCCAGCGGGCGATCGAACGGGGAGCGGAGTTCTACCTCGCGCGTCGGTTGATGCGCGAGGGGAAGGTACGGTACCCTCCGTGGTTTCGAATCCACTATCCGAACCACTATTACTACGACCTCTTGGTCGGGCTCAAGATCCTCACCCGGCTCGGGTACGGCGCCGACCCGCGGCTCGCTCCGGCGCTCCGGTGGCTTCGGGACCGGCGACGGCCCGACGGGCGGTGGGCGATCGACGCCGACCACCCGGACCTCGATCCTCACCGGGGCGGCTACGTCTTTCGGCGGTCGCCGGTCTGGGTCTTCCGGCTCGAGCCGCCGGGCGAGCCGAGCCGGTGGGCGACGGTCGAGGCGCTCAGCGTGCTCCGCCGGATCGAGGAGAGCCGAGCGGAAGGCGCCGCCCAGGCGTGAACGACCCCCGCTCGTCCCGCGCTTTGAACGCCGGCGGTCGTCCGCCGGCCGGAAACTCGTGGGGGGGGGCTCGGGACGCCGCCGGTCCCTCGATACCGTTAAGAGCCTCCGACCACCGTCGGTTCGTCACGTCGATGGCTTCCTTGTCGAAGCGCAGCCTGCACATCGAATCGAGCGGCCAGCTGTGCATCTATTGCGGCGCGTGCGTCGGCATCTGTCCGCTCAACTGCATCTACCTCGATGAGACGCGGATCACCTTCGACGAGAAGGTCTGCACCCGCTGCGAGATCTGCGTGAAGGCGTGCCCTGTCGGGGCGATCGAGATCGGCTGAGTGTCCGGAGGTCAAACGATGCCCGGGGATCGAACGACGGACGTGCTCGTCATCGGGGCGGGGCCGGCGGGCAGCATGACCGCGAAGTGGGCGGCGAAGCACGGCGCCGAGGTCCTGATGATCGAGAAGCGGCAGGAGATCGGAAGCCCGGTGCGCTGCGGCGAGGGGATGAGCAAGGAGTGGCTCCGCGACGTCGGCATCACCCCCGGCCGCTGGGTCAACGTCGAGGTCGAGGGCGCGCGGATCTTCTCCCCGAACGAGACGGTCTTCGAGATCAACGAAAAGCACGCCGGCAACGAGGTCGGCTATGTGGTCGAGCGGGACGGGTTCGACAAGCAGCTCGCGATCGACGCGGCGAACGCGGGGGCCGAGATCGAGCTCAAGACCGCGGCGACCGGCATCCTCAAGGAGAACGGCCGGGTCGTCGGCGCCCGCGTCAAGCAGTTCGGGGAGACGTTCGACATCCGGGCGAAGGTGACCGTCGGCGCCGACGGCTTCGAGAGCCAGGTCGGCCGGTGGGCGGGTCTGCCCACGAACCTCCAGCTTCGGGACATGGACACCTGCCTTCAGTACCGCATGACGAACGTCGACTCGGATGTCCGCTACTGCGATTTCTACCTGGGCCAGGTCGCGCCGGGCGGCTACGTCTGGGTCTTCCCGAAGGGTGACCGGCTCGCCAACGTCGGGATCGGCGTGCAGGTCTCGCAGATCCGCACGATGGCGGAGGCGAAGAACTACCTCGACCGCTGGATCGACAAGCACCCCGCCTACGCGAAGGGCAAGAAGATCGACATGGTCGGCGGGGGCGTTTCGATCTCGAAGCCGCTCGCGCGGACCGTCATGGACGGCCTGATGCTCGTCGGCGACGCCGCGCGGATGATCGACCCGCTCACCGGCGGCGGGATCGCGAACGGCTGCATCGCCGGGAAGATCTGCGGGGAGGTCGCTGCCCACGCGGTCGAGATCGGCGACGCCTCGGAGTCGGTCCTGAGCGCCTACGAGAAAGGCTGGCGGGCGAAGCTTGAGGAGAAGCTCTACCGCAACTGGCTCGCGAAGGAGAAGCTCGTCACGCTCTCCGATGCCACGTTCGACAAGATCATCGACGCCTTGAGCGGCCTTAAGCTCGAAAAGCTGAGCGTCCACAACATCCTGAAGGCGGTCCACGCGAAGTATCCCGAAGTGACGAAGGAGTTCGAAGCGTTCCTGTAGGAACGCGGCGGACGGCAGCGATGCCCGGCGCGCCGAACAAGCCCCCCGAGAGGAGCCCGACCGCCCCGACACCGCCGGCGCCCGACGAGCCGCGGGCGCGCCTGCTCCGCCGGCTCGCGCCCGCGCGCGTCGCCCTCCACCTCGACCTCTGGAAGGGGGCTCCCCATCCGGATCTCCTCGTCCCGTTCGAACGAGCGGAGGCGGCGTTCGAACGGGGCGACTGGGTGGCGGCCGAGAGCGCGCTCGACCAGCTGAGCGTCCGGTTCCATGAGCCGCGCTGGCCGACGCTCCCCGAGCCGTTCCGCTCGCTCCGGGTCGCGATCCCGGCCCCGCAGCCCCCGAGCTGGGACCCCGACCACGCCCTCTCCCCCGAGGAGCGGGCGGCGCGCAAGGCCCGACGCGAGGCGGAGCTCCAGCTCGCGCTCGCCCGCGCCACGCTCGACTGGCTGAAGTCGAAAGGCCATTCGACCGACGCGCTCACCGGACCGATCGCGACGGCCGAGGCCGGCCTCTCCGGGGACGGGGTCGACCCGACGTTCTATTCGGAGGGGGTCGACCGGATCTGGCAGTACGTGCGGGCCGAACTCCCCCCGCCGAAGGGAGCGGCGACGCGCGCGCCCGCCGCTCCCCCTGCGGCCGAGGCCGATGCCGGCGCCGGCTGACGGCGGGCGGAACGGGCGGAAGCGGCGCCCGACCCGTCGCGACGTGCGGCGCGGAGAGGGCGAGGTGCGAGATTGGCCGCGGGGGCTCGTCGGGTACCGGCCGAGCTCCCCCGACCACGGTCCGCCCCGGGGCGAGGAGGACCGGACCGCGAACCGTCTGATCCTCGCGGGGCGGCTAATTCGCCTGATCGAATCGCGCGGGGAGGACGCGAGCGCCCTGCGGGACGAGCTCGCCGACGCGCACCGGCGACTCGCGGCCGGGGACCGCGAACGGGCCGAGCCGGCCCTCGAGGCGCTCCTCGGCAAGATCGTCCGCCGCGCCGACGGGAACGCGCCGCCACGATAGCTTAATCCTCCGAGCGAACTGGCGAGCCGATGGTGCGGTTCGGAACGTTTTCGATCGTCGCGTACGACCGCGAGCGGGCCGCGTGGGGCGTGGCGGTCCAGTCGAAATTCATCGCGGTCGGCTCCGTTGTTCCGTGGGCGGAGGCGGGGGTCGGGGCGATCGCGACCCAAGCGTACGCGAACGTCCGCTACGGACCGGACGGTCTTCGGCTGCTCCGGGACGGCGTCTCCGCGGCCGAGGTCGTTCAGCGCCTGACCGAAAGCGACCCGCGCTGCGACGAACGCCAGCTCGGCGTCGTCGACCGGGAGGGACGGTCGGCCGCGTTCACGGGTGCGAAGTGCCTTGACTGGGCTGGGCACGTGACGGGCGACGGCTACGCCTGCCAAGGGAACATCCTCTTCGGGGCCGAGGTCATCCGGGCGATGGCCCGGGCGTACGAGTCGACCCCGGGCGATCTGCCGGAACGGCTGCTCGCGGCATTGACCGCGGGCCAACGGGAGGGCGGCGACCGGCGCGGGATGCAGTCGGCCGCGATGCTGATCGTCCGAGAGAAGGGCGGCTACGACGAAGGGAGCGACCGCTGGGTCGACATCCGCGTCGACGACCACCCGTCGCCGATCGAGGAGCTGCGCCGGGTCTTCCGGCTGTACGACCTGACGATGCTCGACCGGGAAGATCCGGCCACGCTGCTCCCGCTCACGGGCGAGGTCGCCGCTCGGCTCCAGCACGATCTCGCTGTGCTCGGCTACTACACCGGTCGGCTCACGGGCCAATGGGACGACGCGAGCCGGACGGCGTTCGAACGGTTCGTGAGCGAACACAACTTCGAGAACAAGCAACGGTCGGACGATCGCGTCTGGCCGTCGATCGTGGAGTACCTGGCCGACCGGGCCCGCGAGGAGTCGGCGCGCCGTAGCCGCACCCAGCCGGTCGTGCCGGGCGCTCTCGATCGAGGGCCCGGCGCTCCGCCGACGGGAGGCGAGCGATCGGCGACGCCGAAGCGTCCCCGGCGGAACCCGTAGCGCCGGTCACCGTGACCGTGCGGCGCACCTACGCGACGCCCGAGATCGCGGCGCGATTGGTCCGGGCGCTGGAGGCGGACCGGCCGTCGTTCGTCCGGGCGGTCGTGAACGGGAGCGAGGTCGCCTTCACGCTGACGGGGCCGACCGCCCGCAGCGTCCGCGCGACCGCCGACGACCTCCTTGCGTGCCTCGCGGCCGCCGAGAACGCCACCGGGATCGGCCGCAGCGCCGAGCGCCGCGCCCCCTCGTCGGGATCGGATGCGGAAACGAGCGCCGACCGGTGAGACCCGGTGGGCGGCCCGGTTCGCGCTGGGGCTTGCGATCACCGTCGGAGCGATCGTCTCCCAGTACGTCGTCCCGTCGTCGGTGCCGGCGGCCGATCTCGTCTACGGGTCGCTCCTCGGGGACGTCGGGGTCGTCTACGGGATCCCGTTGGCCGCTTGGCTCGCCCTCTTCGGTGCGCGTCCGCTCGGCGCGTTCGCGCGCCGCACGCCCCGGGCCGCGGTGTGGGGGTTGGCGTACTACGGCGTCTTTTCGATCCTGGCGCTGGGGGCGACCATCGCGGCCGTCGCGCTCCTCGCCGCGTTCGATCCCGCGGCGTTGGCGCTTTTGAGCCGGCCGAACCCGGTCCTCGTCGCGGCCGAAGGCAACCCGCTGTTCTTCATCGGGTTCTCGTTCGTCGCCGCGGCGTTCGAAGAGACGATCTTCCGCGGGTTCATCTACCAGCTCGCCGTCCGTCCGGGCGGTTCGTGGGTCGCGGCCGCCGCCGGCTCGAGCGCGCTGTTCGCGGGCGTCCATCTGTACTACGCCGAGACCTACGGCCTCGCTGTCATCGCGATCGCTCCGTCCCTCTTCGCGGTCGGGTTCGCCTTCGCGGCGACCGTCGAGATGAGCGGCGGAAACCTCGTCGTCGTGATCGTCCTCCACGGCGCGCTCGACGCGGCCGCGTTCCTGAGCCTGCTCTCCGGGTCCGCGGCCCTCGCTGCCCACTACCTGCCGATCGTCGCGGGGGTCGCGATCGCGGTCGGTCTCGCGGGGTCCGGCCGGCCGTTCCTCCCTCCCCGACGGACGGAAGGCGGCTTTCCGCCCGCGCCCGCCACGCTCATGTAACGGGGCGTTGTCGGCGCGCGCCGATGGACGACCTCGAGATGCGACGCCTACTAGAGGAGGCCCGGACGATCGCCGTCGTCGGGCTCTCCGACAAGCCCGAGCGCGACTCGAACGAGGTCGCGCGGTACCTCCAAGGCGTCGGCTATCGGATCGTCCCGGTAAATCCCCTGCTTAGGGAGGTGCTCGGCGAACGGTCGTACCCCTCCGTGACCGCGATCCCCGCCGACGTCCGGATCGATATCGTCGATATCTTCCGACGCAGCGATCAGGTACCGCCGATCGTCGAGGAGGCGATCGCGCGGCCTGAAGTGCGCGCCGTCTGGATGCAACTCGGCGTCGCGCACCCCGAGGCGGCCGAGCGCGCGCGCGCCGCCGGCCGCCTCGTGGTCGAGAACCTCTGTATCATGCAGCAGCACCGCCGCCTTCGGGTGGCGCCGGTCCGGCCCGGAGCGACCGGCGGGCGATGAGCGCCGCGATGCCCCCGACGGGGGCGGCCGCCGGCGGCGCGACCGGCGCGGCCCCGTCGCCGCCGCGACCCCGCACGGGATTCGTCCGGGATCGGGGCGTCGCCGTCCGCCCGTCCGTGACGGCCCGGCGCTGGCGCTCGGACGGCGTCGCGAAGATCCTCGGACCGGTCGAGGTCGACGAAGCGGACGTCGGGACGATGACGACGATCCTCGGCTCGCTCACCGCCGAACGGTTCGCCGCCCACGGCGCGCTCGACGTCCAAGGGCCGATCGACGTCCGAGGACGCCTGACGGTCGACGGCGCCCTCCGGGCGTTCGACCGGCTCCACGCGGGCGACTGCGAAGTCGGCGAGCGCGTCGTCGTCCGCGGGCCGATCGAGGTCGACGGCCGCCTTCGGTGGCGCGGTCCGCTCACCGCGCCGAGCCTCCGAGCGGTCCAGGTGATCTTTTCGGGCGGATGCGACGTCGCGGGCCGCGTCGACGCCGAAGTGGTCGACGGAACGCTCGAGCGACCGTCCCGCGCGGAGGCGATCCGCGCGGCGGCGGTGCGGATCCGCCTTCCGCCCCGGCCGCTCGAGAAGGTCGTTCCTCCGCCGGTCCGACGACTCGCCGACGACCTGCTCGGCGGCCGGTCGCCGTTGCTCACCGTCTTGCGGATCGAAGCCGGGGAGGTCGAGTTGGAGGGGGTCGACGCCGAGTTCGTGCGGGCCGAACGGATCCGATTGGGACCATACAGCCGGGTCGCCCGCTACGAAGGAACGCTCACCGCGGTCGACTCGAGCGCGATCGTCGGCCCGGCGTCGATCAGCCCCCGGCCGTACGGCCTCGCCCGGTAAGCGCCTCGGCAAGCCGACGCGCGAAGCGAGCCCACCGGGAGTGTCGGCCGCGGAGCGGGTCGGGGACGCCGGATCGCCACCGGCCGTCGCGGGAGCCTCGCTCTTTATCTTCCGGCGAACGGTGCGCGCCTCCCTCCGATGACCGAGGATGGGGTGACGATCGGCCCTCCGTCCCTCCGCGAGATCCAACGGCGGGTCGAGGCGTACTGGAACGAGACCGGGGTCGTCGCGCGGGCGCTCGCGGGCCGGCCCGGCGGACCGCCGTTCCGCTTCACGGAAGGGCCCCCCACCGCGAACGGCTCGCCGCATCTGGGCCACGTCGTCCAGCGGGCGTTGAAGGACATCCAGCTACGGTACCGTCGGATGAAGGGCTACTCGATCGTCTCGCCGATGGCGGGCTGGGACTGCCACGGCCTGCCGGTCGAGCTCCAGGTGGAAAAAGAGCTCGGGTTCAAGTCGAAGCGGGAGATCGAACAGTACGGCGTGGAGCGGTTCTGCGCGGCGTGCCGGACGATGGTCGAAGGGGCGTCGAAGCGGATCGAGGAGATGAGCCGGCGCCTCGGGTTCTGGCTCGACTACGACCGGCCGTACTACACGATGAGCGCGCCGTACATCGAGAGCGTCTGGTGGAGCGTCAAGACGCTCTACGACCGCGGGTTGATCGAGAAGGACCACTACGTCCTTCCGTACTGCCCGCGGTGCGAGACGCCGCTCAGCTCCCACGAGGTCGCCCAGGGGTACCGGGAGGCGACCGACCCGTCGGTGACGGTGCGGTTTCCGCTTCGGGGCGTGCACGGGCCGGGCCGGGACCTCCTCGTCTGGACGACCACGCCGTGGACGCTGCCGATGAACCTGCTCGTCGCGGCCCGGGCCGACTTCACGTACGTCATCGTTCGGGAGGCCGACGGCCGGGAGGTCGTCCTCGCCGAGACCGCGGTGCCCCGCTACTTCCCCGGCGGCGCGGAGATCGTCGGCCGCCTCAAGGGGTCGGAACTCGAAGGCGCGCGCTACGAGCCGCCGTTCGGTTTCTTGCCGGAGACGCCCCCCCGGTTCCGCGTCGTGCTCGACGACAGCGTGGTCGCCGAGGAAGGGACCGGCTTCGTCCACACGGCCCCGAGCTTTGGCCCCGACGACCTTCGGATCGGGACCCGGGAAGGCGTGGGGGCCTTTGACCCGCTCGACAGCCGGGGGGTCTTCACGGACGCGATCCCGCTCGTCGCGGGCCGGCGGTTCAAGGAGGCCGACCCGATCTTGACGGCCGATCTGCGCGCGCGGGGCCGGCTGTGGCGCGCCGAGACGATCCGGCACACCTACCCGTTCTGCTGGCGCTGCGACTCGCCGCTTTTGTACCGGGCCATCGACTCGTGGTTCGTGCGCACCCGCCAGCTCACCGACCGTCTCGTTCGCCACAACGCCACGGTCGACTGGATTCCCGCGCACCTGCGCGACGGACGGTTCGGCAACTTCCTCACGGAGGCCAAGGACTGGGCCGTCTCCCGCAACCGCTACTGGGGAACGCCGCTGCCGATCTGGACGTGCCCGGCCGGCCACGTCAGCGTGATCGGGAGCTTCGCCGAACTCGCCGAACGATCGGGCGCGACGCTCCCCCCGTCGTTCGACCCGCACCGCGTCGACGTCGACCGCCTGCCGGTCCGGTGCGCCACCTGCGGGGCGGTCGCCCGCCGAGAGCCGTACACGCTCGACACGTGGTACGATTCGGGCAGCGCGCCGTTCGCCCAGTACCACTACCCGTTCGAACCGGGGCCGTTCGACCCGACCCAACCGCTCGACTACGTCGCCGAGGGGCTCGACCAGACGCGGGGGTGGTTCTACACGCTCCTCGTCCTCGCCGTCGCGCTGTTCGACCGGCCCGCGTACCGACGCAGCCTCACCACGGGACTCGTGTTGGACGAAACCGGCGGGAAGCTCTCCAAATCGAAGGGCGCGGGCGGCTTCGAACCGAACGCGCTGTTGGACCGGGTCGGGGCCGACGTCCCGCGCTGGATGTTTGCGAGCATCGACTTCACCGAGCCGATGCGGATCAGCGAGGCGGTCTTGCAGACGCACGGCACCCGGTTTCTGCTCACCGTGGTGCACGCCACGCAGTTCTACCTCGACACCGCTCGGCTCGCCGGGTTCCGCCTCGAGCGCGACCCGCCCCGTCCGACTCCGTCCCGCCTCCTCGACCGGTGGCTGCTCTCCCGCCTGAGCGGCACCGCGGCGCGCGTCGACGCGGCGCTCGAGCGGGGGGATCCGCGACCGGCGACCGCGGCCCTGCGGACGTTCGTCGACGACCTGTCGACCTGGTATCTGCGGCGCTCCCGGCCCCGGTTCTGGTCGGACGAGCCGAGCGACGACCGACGCGAGGCGTTCGCGACGCTCGGGTTCGTGCTCGATCGCCTCGCCCTCCTGCTCGCTCCGTTCGTTCCGTTCACCGCCGAGTGGGTGCGGCTCTCGCTGCGGGGCCGCGCGACGCCGACCGCCGACGAGTCGGTCCACCTCGCGGCGTGGCCCGCCGACTTCGGCGAGGTCGACCGAACGGTCGAGGAAGGGATCGCCGAGGTCCGCCGGCTCGCCGAGATCGCCCACGCGCTGCGCGCCACGGCCCGGGTCAAGTCGCGGATCCCGCTCTCCGAGCTCGTGCTGTTCGGCCCGCCGAGCGCCGCGCTGGCGGCCGTCGGACCCGAGGGCGAGACGCTCCTCGCGGACGAAGCGAACGTCCGCGCGGTCGTCCATCGGCCGGAGAGCGAGCGGGCCCGGCACGACGACGCCCAGTGGGTCGTGCGGGAGGAGGACGGGCGGCCGATCGCCGCCCTCCCGCGCGCGCCGACACCCGAACTCGCCGAAGCGGGCCTCGCTCGCGAGATCGTGCGGCGGCTTCAACAGGCCCGCAAGGAGGCCGGCCTGTCGTTCGGCCAAGAGATCGAGCTCACGGTCTGGGCGACCGGCGACGCCCACCGCGCGCTCGACCGCCGCCGCTCCGAGTTCGAAGCCGAGCTCCTCGCCCGCCCGCTCACGATCGTCGAAGGGCCGGGCCCGGCGGACGCCCGGGAGGGACCCCCGACCGCCCTCACGCGCTTCGAGCCCCGTTCGTGGGAGGTCGACGGGGTCCGCTTCGCGGCCCGTCTCCAGCCGATCCCAACGGCGGCGGCGCCATCGTCCGCCGAACCGGTCCCGCCGGTCGCTCCTCGGCAAAGACGTCGGCGGAGAACCGCCAGAGCCGCGTCGACAGCGCCTTCCAGGCGCCCGGGGGCGCGCCGGCCTTCTCGCAGACGGCGTCGAGCAGCTCGGCAGCGGTCCACCCCTGTTCGACGGCGACCTGCGGCAGCAAGAGCCCCCACCGCCCGCCGACGTCGACGATCAGCCCGTCCCGGCCAATCTCGACCGCCCGCGCGCGCGCCTGCGCGCCGTCACCGTCGATCGCGACGGGCGGCGAGAGGATCGAGACCTCGACCGTGAGCTCGCCGAGCTCCGGCCGCTCGACCGGCGGAAACCGCGGGTCGTCGAGCGCCGCCGAGTGCGCGGCCTCCCGAACGGCCCGGCCGAGCGGCTCGACCGGGTACGGAAGGCCGATGCACCCCCTTAGGTCGCCCGACGGGAACCGCCGGAGCGTCACGAAGACGCCCGTCGGCTGATCGGCCCCAGCCGGATCGGGCGGGGGACGGTCCGGCGCAGAACCGACCGCCGCCTCGATCGCGCGCCGGGCGGCCGTCACCGCCCACGCTCCGAGGTCGTCCGAAACGGCCATGTCATCGGATACCGAAAGCCCTCGATAGCGGCTTCTCCCCGACGATCGCGGTGGGCTGGGCTTGGGCGTTCGCACGGCGCACCGCTTTATAGGGGACGTTGGTCCGGCCGCCCCGATGCCGTTCCCCGAGGCTGTCGAGCGGTTGCTCAACAAGAAGATCTGCATGAACTGCTCGGCCCGCAATTCCCCCCGCGCGACGCAGTGCCGCAAGTGCGGCTATCACGGCCTTCGGGTGAAGTCGAAGGAGCGGTCCGGCAAGACCCAGTAGCCCCGCGGCCAAAGCGGGCGGTCCGGCCGTTCGACGGGGCGGGGCGACGATCAAGCGGCCCGGTCGGCCCGGGGGCTGGCCCGGTCTTCCCGGGCAAGCGCGAGTCGCTTGCGGTAGAGGAAGGCGAGGTTCTCGAGGCCGTCCCGCCAGCTCGACAGCTTCGGCCGGCCCCATCGCTCGCCGTAGTGGATCGGCACTTCGACAAACCGGAGGCCTCGCACGAGCGCCTCGATCTTGATCTCTTCGCTCAGCGCCATCCCGTCCTGCGTGAGGGTGAGCCGGTCGAGCGCCGACCGGCGGAAGATCCAGAAACCGCTCTGGCTGTCGGCGAGACGACCGCCGGGGAGGCTCTCGAGGTAGCGCCGGTACGCCACCTGAACGAACCGGTTCAGGATCGCATTGCCGACCCGGTGCTCGGTCGTCATCGCCGCACGGTCAAGGTACGCCATCCGGTCGCCGCTCAGAAAGTCGAGTCCCTCGTCGAGCAGTCGGCGGACGAGCGACGGGATCGTCTCCACCGGGTACGTCGCGTCGCCGTCGGCCGTCGCGATCACGTCGCCCTTCGCGGCCGCGAAGCCGGTCCGATAGGCGCGACCGTATCCCCGTCTCGGCTCGACGATCACGCGGGCGCCCGCCGCGGCGGCCCGCTCGGCGGTGCCGTCCGTCGACGCGCCGTCGACGACGAGGAGCTCCCAGTCGATCGGGTCGCGCGCGAAGATCGTCGCGTTCGCGCGGTCGGCGGCGGCGCGGAACGTCCCGAGCACGTGGGCGACCGACGCGGCCTCGTTCAGCGTCGGCACGATGAGAGATGCCTGCATCGAGCGCGGCGAGACACCGGCGACGGCGCTTAAGCTCCGTGATGACGTCGGCGCCGGTCGTGCGGACGGCCGATCGACGCGCCCGGCGTCGTTGGGGGAGCTTCCCGACGACGGCCGACGTCGGGATCTGGGCGCGGGGCGCGACCGTCGAGTCGCTCTTCGAAGCGCTCGGCCTCGGCCTCTTCGCCCTGATGACCGACCTTCGGCGGGTCCGTCGGCGAACGCGTCGGCGGATCCGAGCGACGGGCCATGACCCGGTCGCGCTCGTGGTCGATTACCTGACCCGGCTGTTGCTGCTCGCGGAGATCGACGGGGTCGTCGCCCGGGCGATCACGGTCGAGCGCGCGGGGCGTCGGCCCCGGGTGATCCGGGCGACGGTCGAGGGGGAGCCGTTCGACCCTCGACGCCACCGCCCGAAGATCGAAGTGAAGGCGATCACCCGCCACGCGCTCGAGATCGACCTCGCGCGCGGCCGCGCCCGGGTGATCGTCGACATCTAGCGAACGACGGAGGGCGCGACGTGGCCGAGACGCCGGGGGGCGATCCCTCGCCGGCCCCGACCGAAGGAACCCGCCCCGGGGGACTCCCGCTCCTTCCGCTCGCGCTCTACCAGGCGCTCTCGAACAACCGCAACGGACTGTTCCTCGTCTACTTCCCGCTCTTCCTCGTCGAGGAACGTTCGACGGCGCTCCCGCTCGCGCTCGCCTACCTCTCGGCCGGCTTCATCGCCGGGGCGCTCGTCGCCCCCGTCGCGGGTCGGCTCTCCGACCGGACCGGCCACCGCCAGCGGTTCTTGCTGGCGGCGGAGGTCGCGGTCCTTCCCCTCTACGCAGCGATCCCGTTCGTCGTCGACCCGCTCGCCGACGCCGCGCTGTTCGTCGCCGCGAACGTCGCCCTCGCCTTCGGCGGCCCCGTGGTGAACGCGCTCGTGGCCGACCTCGCTCGACCGGGGGCCCGGGGCGCGGGCTACGGGCTCCTCACCGCCGCGGGCTACGCCGGCTCGGCGAGCGCGTTCGTCCTCGCGGGCGTGGTGACGCTCTTCTTCGGCCTCGCCTCGCTGTTCTACTTCGTCGGCGGGCTCGTCCTCCTCAACATCGCCGTGGTCGCGTGGGGAGTGCCCGACGTGCGCGCGCCGCGCTCGACCCGCTCGCCGAGCTGGTCGGTCGCCCGACCCGTGATCGTCTTCGCGGTGGTCGTGTCGCTGCGGGCCCTCGGCACCGGCGCCCTGACCGGGTTCTACGGCGCCTACACGGCCGAGCTCGGAGGGAGCGCGTTCGACGTCGCGCTCGTCGCCCTATCGGGCGTGCTCGTCGGCGCGCTGTTCGGGGTCGCCCTCGGCCGCTCGGTTGACCGGACCGGGCCGATGCGCGCGATCTGGACCGGGACGGCGATCACGCTCGGCTCCGTCGCCCTGTTCGCCATCGCGCCGGTCTGGTACTGGCTCGCTCCCGCGAATGCGGTCCGCATCCTCGGCCAGGCACTGCTCTCGCCGGCGATGCTCGCCTACGTCGCCTACTTGAGCCCCGTCGGCCACCGCGCGCAATTCCTCGGGATCTTTACGCTCGTCAATTCGCTGTTCTGGTCGGCCGGACCGCTGGCCGGGGGCGCCGTCCTCGGCGCGTTCGGCCCCGGGCCGTTCTTCGGCTTCGTCGCCGTCCTCGTCGGGCTGACAGTCGTCGGCCTCGTGGTCGCCGGCCCGGGCCGAGGCGCCGACCGCGCAGCCTCCGCGGGCGGAGCCGAGCCCGGCTAGGGCATCTGCGCCACGACCGCGTTCAACGCGGCGCCGGGGCGGCTCAGGCGGCCGTGCGTCTGGAGGATCCGCTCGATCGCCGCGAACGTGACCAATAGGTCGGGCCAGTCGGCGATCCCCATATGTCCGATCCGGAAGATCTTCCCCGTGAGCGCCCCTTGTCCCCCCTGGACCAGGACGTTGTAGTCGCGTTCGAGCCGCTTTCGGAACTGGCGGTCGTCGAGGCCGGGCGGGTTGTGGACCGCCGTGACGGTGTCGGAAGCGATCGCCCGGGCCGGCACGAGCTCGAGGCCGAGCGCCTCGATCGCGTTCCGGCACGCCTCGGCGAGCCGATGCGTCCGCTCCAGGCGCGCGGCGACCCCCTCTTCCTTCAGGAGCACGAGGGCCTCGCGCAGCGCCAAAAAGAGCGGCACCGCGGGGGTCCAGGGCGTGTCGTTCTTCTCGAGCGACTTGAGGTGCGCGGCGAGGTCGAGGTAGTACGCCCCCGGGTGGAGCCGTTCGACCGCCCGGTCGGACAGATGGACGATCGCGAGCCCGGCCGGGGCCGCGAGCCCCTTCTGGCTCCCGGCGACGATCGCGTCGACCCCCCACTCGTCCAAGCGGAGCGGGAGCCCCGCGACGCTCGAGATCCCGTCGACCAAGAAGAGCGCTCCGCTGGCGCGCACCCACGGCGCGATCCGGGCGAGGTCGTTCGCGACCCCGACGCTCGTCTCGTTGTGGACGACGCAGACCGCACCGACGTCGCCGCGCTCGAGCTCGGCGCGCAACGCGTCGTACGGGAGCGCCTGGCCCCACGGAGCGCTCAGCGTGACGACCGTCGACGCGTAGCGGCGGACGAGCGCGTCTGTCCGCTCGCCGAAGTTGCCGTTGACGAGCGTGATCACGCGCCCCGAGCGCGGCAGCAGGCTCGAGTACATCGCCTCGAGGCCGGCGGTGCCGCTCCCCGAGAGGACGACCGAGCGGCCCCGCTCGGTCCCGAAGAGGACGGGGAGCAGGCTGCGGATCTCCTCCACGATCCCGTGGAAGTAGTCGCCCCGGTGGTTGAGCGACGGCATCGACATCGCCCGGAGCACCCGCGGGTGGATGCGGACCGGGCCCGCGATCAGGAACGTGGCGGTCTCGGGATCGAACGTCATGCCGGCCTCGCGGTCGGGTTCACGAGGCCGTGCAGCGGCTCGCCCCTTAAATCTCTGAGGACGTCGTCGACGACGAGGCGACCGGCCCGGGCCTGGCCCTCGATGGTCGACGCGCCGAGGTGCGGCGTCGGCAGCACGCGCGGGTGGCGGAGGAGCCGTTCGTTCGTCGGCGGCTCCACCTCGTAGACGTCCAGGGCCGCGCCCGCGATCCGCCCGGAGTCGAGCGCGGCGATGAGCGCGGCCTCGTCGACGAGCGCTCCCCGGGCGAGGTTGACGAGGTAGCTCGATTCGCGCATCGCCGCGAACGCCGCCGCGTTGAGGAGGTGGTGGTTCTCAGGTGTCAGCGCGGCGTGGACGCTCACGATGTCGCTCGATCGGAGCAGCGTCTCGAACTCGACGCGCCGCACGGACGGCACGGGCGCCGGCCAGTACGGGTCGTAGGCGAGTCGTTCGACCCCGAACGGTTCGAGCCGCTGGGCGATCGCGCGGGCGATCCGGCCGAAGCCGACGAACCCGACGGTCTTCCCGGCGAGTTCGCGGCCCCGGACCGTCCGATCCCAATTCCCGGCGCGCGTCGCCTCGATGGCGGGCACGAGGCCGCGGACGAGGCTGAGGTAGAGCGCGATCGCGAGCTCGGCGACGCTCGTGGTCGCCGCTTCGGGCGCATTGACGACGCGGACGTGTCGCTCGGTCGCCGCCGCGACGTCGATGTTGTCGACGCCGACGCCCGCGCGGGCGATCAGGGAGAGGCGCGGGGCGCTCGCGATCCGCTCCCGGGTCAATTTCGTGCGGCTGCGGACGATCACCGCGTACGCGCTGGGGAGCGCGGCCTCGAGCGCGGCCGGGCCCGCGGTCGCATCCACGAGTCGGCACGGTCCGGCGCGCAGCCGGTCGATCGCGGCCGGATCGATCGGGTCGGCGACGACGACGACCGGGATCTCCCCCTCGCGGGGCCCCGACATCCGATTCCCCAGTGGCGGCGTCGCGGTCATGGCACCTTCGGGACCGGGGTGCGGTCGAGCGCCGAGCGGACGATCTCGGGGCCGCGGACCCCTCGGATCCACGGCTCGGGCTTGACGATCAGACGGTGGCCGAGCGCCGGGACGGCGAGCGCCTTGATGTCGTCCGGCAGCACGAACGATCGTCCCTCAAGCAGCGCCCGGGCCCGGGCGACGCGGGCGAGCGCGAGCGAGCCGCGGGGCGAGGCGCCGACGTCGACCCGCGGATCGTCCCGCGTCGCGCGCACGAGGGCGACCAAGTACTCCTCGAGCGACGGGTGGAGCTCGATCGATTCGACCGACCGCTGGAGGTCGAGCCAGGTCGCCCGGTCGGTGACGGCGGGGACCTCGGCGGCCTCGGGCGCTCGGACGCGCCGACGCTCGACGATCGCCCGTTCCTCCTCGGGGGTCGGGTAGCCGACGGAGAGGCGCAGGAGGAACCGGTCGACCTGCGCCTCGGGGAGCGGGTACGTCCCCTCGAGCTCGATCGGGTTCTCCGTCGCGATCACGAGGAACGGCCGCTCGAGCGGGTACGTCGCCCGCTCGCTCGTCACCTGGTACTCCTGCATCGCCTCGAGCAGCGCCGACTGGACCTTGGGCGGGGCGCGGTTGATCTCGTCGGCGAGCAATAGGTGGGTGAAGATCGGTCCCGGCCGGAAGACGAGGGAGCGTCGGTCGGCGTCCAGGACCTCGCCGCCGGTGATGTCGTGCGGGAGGAGGTCGGCGGTGAACTGGATCCGCTGGAAATTGAGCCCGAGCGCCCGGGCGAACGACTTCGCCATCAGCGTCTTGCCGAGGCCGGGAAGGTCTTCGATCAACAGATGCCCGTCGGCGACGAGCCCGATCAGCATCTCGCGAAGGACGGCGTCGCGCCCGACGACGGCGGTGTGCACCGCGGCGGTCACCCGCTCGAGAACGGAACGCGCCGCCGACGCCTCCATCGGAGCCTCCGGCCGCGGGAAGAGCCGGCGAGTATAAGCGACGCCCCCGCGGCTCTGCCCCGGCCGTAACGAGTCCGCCTCACCGGAGGCTCCGCCCTCTCCGCGGTCTGACCCCGACCGGGGCTATCGGACACCGGGGTTGTCCTCGATTCATCCCCGGCGGACGACCCGTCCGCATGCGGTCGGGAGGGACCCTTCGTCGGTATCCGAGCGTGGCCTTCGGCCGCGCCGCTTCGTTCGAAGCGCGGCGGAGCTAAAGGGTTTCCGACCCGGCCGGCGACGGGCCGGAGCCCGTCGACCGGCCGAGACCGTACGCGGTCAGGCCGAGGGCGCCGGCGAGCAACAGCGCCCCGACGCCGAGCAACGACGTTCCCGACGGAACGATCGCCGCGACCGCGAGGGCGAGGAGGACCGCGATCGCGGGAAACACCGCGAGGGCGGCGATGCGGGATCGTCGTCCGCGCCAGCCGCCCCCGGCGCTCGCCATCCAGACGAGGAGGACCACGGCCGCGAATCCGCTCAGCGCTTCGGCGAGGAACGTTGGGGGCGCGAGGACGGCGGCGAACGCGAGCGACGCGAACGCGGGGACCGGAGCGAACGGGCGCCTCGCCGAGGCCCGCCGCCCGTACAGGCCCGCGGTGAGGAGCGCGGCCGTGACGGCGACGGCCGTTCCGGCGAGCGGGAATGGCGTGAGCGAGGCGAGCGCCACGACGATCGCCGTGTAGGCCGCGAGGACCGGGGCGGCGACGACCCGGCCGAGAAACTCCGACAGAGGGGAAAGCCTCGGGCCGTCCGTCATCCGTACCTCCGGGACGCGAATTCGGGGCGCCGCAGGTAGTTGACGAACGCGGCGAGCGACCAGTACGACTCCCAATCGATGACGGGAGCGTCCCGCCAGACGTCGCCGAGCCGGGCGCGCCGGAGCAGTCGCTCGTACCGACGCGCGACCGCGCCGGCCGCGTCGCGCGCGTCGGGCCTCGCGACGAGCGGGAGCGGCGACGGGCTCAGGACGACGACGGGGTAGCCGCGTCGGCGCAGATGGACGACGAGGCCCGAGGCATCGTCGCTCGCGAGCGGGCTCACCAGCACGGTCGTGACGCCGCCCGGGAAGTAGCGGCGCATCGAGACCGCGCACCGTTCGTTCGGGGCCCAGACGCCGACGGGACGCGGCTCGAGCAGCGCCGAGCGGATCCGGTAGCGCTGCCGCCGGTCCGTGGAGAGCGGCACGGCCCGAAGGAATTCTTGGAAGATCGCGAGCCCGACACGGGCGCGCTCCCGCAGGAACAGGTCGGCCAGCCCGAGCGCCGCCGCCTGGGCGAGACCGAACAACGCCGCATCGACCTCGGGGCCGAACGACGTCGGCCGGGTGTCGATCAGGATCACGACGTCCCCGGTGCGCTCGAGCGCAAACTCATTCGAGAACGGCCGCCCGAACCGGGCCGTGACCCGCCAGTTGATCGTCCGCGGAGGGTCGCTCGGGACCGCCTCCCGGACGCCCCAGAACTCGCCGGCCGGCCCGACCACGCGCGACGGGGTCTCTCCGGGCCGCCCGATGGTCCGATGGAGACGGACCCGGCCGGTTCGGACAACCTCGGGCGGATACCGCTCGACGTGGGTCGCCTCGGTATCGAGTTCGACCGGCGCCGCGGAGAGGCCGAGCGGATCGACCCACTGCACCACCGGCGGCTCGACGCGGGCCAGGATCGGTTGGGGAGCGGTCGCCGTCTGCTCGAAGACGACGGCCCCTCCCACGACGTCCGCGACCAGCGGCCCGGCGGGAAGGCTGGCCGGAAGGGCGAGATCGACGAAGAGGTCCCGGGGGTCGACGCCGTCGGCGGGATCGATCCGTCCCGTGAACGCGACGACCGGCCCGACCCCCCCGGCGTTCCAGGTGATCGTCGCGCGCGGCGGCCGGTCCGGACGGATCGCGAGCGCGGCGATCGGGGCCGTCAGAAAGGCGACGGCCGCGAACGCGGGCACGGGCGTTCGCAGGACGACCGCTCCCGCGAGCAGCGCGCCGGCCGCTACGAAGCAGCCGTACGCCCGAACCGTCCACCGGACACCCGTGGCCGAGCGGCGCACCGGGGATCGGGAGGAGGTCGCGCCGCCGGGACGGCCGGTCACGGCGTCGCCTCGAGCGCGTCGATCCGACCCGCGACGTGGTCGATGAACTCCGCTTGGCTCGCCCGGAGCAGCCGCTCCCGCTCGCGGCCGTCGAGCGAGCGCTCGGGGTGCCCGGCGAGCCGGTCGAGCCGGTCGAGGGTCAGCAAGACCGATTCCCGATCGATGTAGCCCGCTCCGAACGAGACCGGGGCGGCGCGTGCGGCCCGGCGCTCGGGCCGAGGAGGGCCGAGGGACTCCGCGGGCCGCCAGAACCCCGCGATGCTCACCGTGGCGAGGACGACCGCCGCCGTCGCCGCGGGGATCGCGACCGCGTAGTTGCCGCCGGCGTAGACAGCGAGCGCCGCCGATGCGGCCGAGAACCCGACGAGGGTGTAGCCGACGGCGGTCACGGACGCGTCCGCGCGCTCGAGAGATCGATGAGGATCTCCTCGAGAAGCGACCGCGCTTCCGCGGCGTCCTCGGCTCCGAGCGGCTGCGTCGAGTAGCGCGCGGTCTCAAACAGACGGGTGAGCCGATCGGCGTGGGTCGGACGGATCCCGAGCCGGGTCAGATGCCGGTGCCGGATCTCCTCGGGGGTGTCAAAGTCGACTCCGCCGACGATCGGGTCGACCCGCCGAAGGAGCTCTCGGTACAGTCGGACGATCGACGCCCGGGGATCTCCCGTTCCCTCGTCCAGCTCGGCCGCGGCCGCCGCCACCAGCTGCTCGACCCCGTCCGGGGACGGTTCGTCCTCGCGGGCGCCCCGGTCGGCGTAGCGACTGTACGCCCACGGGGCGATCGCGAGCGTTATCGCGATCGCGGCGACCAGGCCGATGACGAGCACGATCCAGACCGGGGTCGACAAGCCGAACAGGCCGACCGACGGCCCCGTCGGGAGTCCGGCCGTCGCGTTCGACGGAACGGTGCCATTGGTCGTCGAATTGGCGGGGCCGGGACCGGTGCCGACGAGCGTCGGCGGCCCGGGGCTCGCGAGGTGCGCCGCGACGACAAAGCCGGCGGCGAGGGCGAGGAGGACGACGAGGCCGACGACCAACGGACCCGAGAAGATCGGGGCCGCCGGACCGCGCGACTGGACGAGCGCCACCACGACGATCGCCACGACGATCGCGATCGCCGCGAAGAGCAGCACCGTGAGCGCGGAGGCGCTCAAGAGACCGGTGCCCGTCGAGAACGGCTTCGGGATCGACCCGGGCGCGCTGGCGATCAGTGCTGCCCCGAGGCCGACCGCGACGGCGACGCCCGCGACGGCGGCGAGCGGGGCGAGCGGACGCGCACGGCGCGGAGCGGCGGTCATCGATGGTCCGTTAAGGAGCGGGGAGCTTAAGTAGGGGTCCCCCCGCGGTGCGGTCCGTGGGACGGCGGCGGTGAACGACCGTCGATCGTCGTCGGCTTCGGTTCAGGCGGGAGGAGGAGCGTCCGATCGGGAAGGCGGGTCGGCGGTTGTTCCCGGTCCGGGGGAGAGGAAGTAGACGCTCCGACGTTCGTGCTCGATCGAGACGACCGCGAAGTCGTCGACGGCCCAGCCGAGGTCGAACGCGGCGCGGAACGCGTCGCGCACGGCGTGGCGCCACGTTCGCACCGAGTCGGGCTGGTGCTCGCGGACCGAGCCGATGTCGTACGGGATCTCGAGCGTCGCACTCGACCCAGTCGGCTCGCTCACGCCGACGGGCACCCGGAGGCCGGCGTCGCCGAGCTCGCTCTCCACGATCCGCGACGAGCGCGAGTAGCGCGCGGCGTCGTCCGCCGCGGACGGCGGACCCGACTGCAGCCGGCGCACGACGTCCGGGTCGGTGAGGCGCCAGCGGACCAGGAGTCGGTCGCTTTCGTGGCCGGCGTTGATCGCGTCGGCCATCTGGCCGTAGTAGTGCACCAGATAGCGGTGAGGGGTCGCGCCGAGCCGGCGGACGTTCAGGAGCGCGTTGCGGCTCTGGAGCGGGTCGAACGTCCAGCGGACCTCCTCGAGCCCTTGGGCGATGACCTCCTCGCGCTGGGCGAGCTTGAGCCGGCGCCCAAGGCCGTGGTTCTGGTACTCCGGCCGGACGGCGGTCAGATGGGAGTAGTGGTAGAGGCGTTCGCCGTCCCAGCCGAGGAAGCCGAAGGTGAAGCCGGCGAGGTGGATGTCGGCGAACGCCCCGAGAATGATCCCGCCGTTGTCTTGCACCGCTCGCTGGAGCGCCGGGGCGACGGGCGCGCCTTCGCCGCTCCACACGCGCCGCTGGACCTCCTCGACTTGGCGGAACTCCTCGGGCTTGCTGAGCCGCCGGAAATGGAAATCGGCGGGAGCGCTCGGCCGGGCGGACGTCGACGCCACGGCCGTCCATCGAGCGACCTTACTTAACGGACCGCCCGGCGGTCAGCGCTTGATCCGCATCTCGCCGAGCTTCTCCACGTACCGTCGTTCGTACGCCGGGGTGAGGTCCCAGAGCGTCTCTTCGAGCTCGGGGATGTGGCGGACGAACTCCGCCTTGCTGCGCGTCTGCATCAGGTGCTCAAAGCGCGCCCGGGCGGTGTAGAAGCTCCCGACGAAGTAGCCGCCGAGAATGACGACGATCGGTCCGACGATGGCGAAGACGAGGTTGTAGTTCGCCGACGGTTGGGCGGTCACCGCGTTGATCGTCGGGAACGGCGGGACGCTCGCGAGCGGCGTGAAGTAGCCGATCGCGAGCAGCGTGAGGACGATGCCGACCGCGAGCAACAGGTCCGAGAGCGGCTCGCGCCAGACCCGAAGTCCGTGGTTCAAGCGACGGACCAAGGCGGGAGTGCTTCGGGGCATCCGACGGCGCTCAACCGTCGTCCGTTATGAAGGTACTCCGCCCGACCGCCGTCGAGCGCTACCGGGACCCGGGCGGACCGGCCGGGCCGACCCGGTCGTACCGGCCCGGACGGGCCCGGGGCGCCGTCGCGCCCGACAACGGGGGAGCCTCGGTGAGGACCCGGCGATGGCTTCGGTAGAAATAGACCGCCGCCGCGAGGACAATCAACAGGGCGAACGTCGCGACGGTCGGATCCGACGACGCGCCGAACGCGAGGAGAAAGTACCCGAGCCCCCCCAAGACCACGGCCCGAACGATCGAGAAGTCACGGCCGCTTCCCGCGTAGCGGCGCGGAACCGAGACGAGCGCGCCCATCGCTTCCAGCGCGAGGAGCGCCGCCGACTCGAGCGCGATCACGACGAGCCGGGCGGGAGCGGGGACCGGTCCCCCGAGCGCCACGGCGAGCACCGCGAGGATCAGGATCCCTCCGATCGCCGAGCGGAATCCGAGGGCATAGAACGGGCCGCTCGGTCCGTCGCCGAAGTACCAGGTCTGAAGGAGTCCCCACTCACTGACCTCCCGCAGGGCGAGGAACAGCCCGAGGTAGACGAACGCGCCGAGCCACGCTCCCGCGGCCGCAGCGCCGAGGTAGAACAGGAGGACGAGCGCGAGCGGGATGCCGACAAACAGTCCGACGGTGTAGGCGATGATCTCCCGGCGCTCGTCGAACCGGCTTTCGGCGACCTGCGGCGTCGCGAAGCGGCCGACCTCGTAGAGGACGAATCCTCCGGAAAGCAGGACGCCGACCGCGCTCGCGACCGACAACGCCACGTCGACCATCGGGCGGCGCTCCGTTCAGTCGACGCGGCGACCGGCCGCGAGGAATCCCGTGTGGCCGAGCATGTCGAACTCGGGCCGAGTGCCACCGTCCGCGACGTGCAGCGCGCGCTCGAGCAGTTCCAACGCGCGCACTTCGTCAAACCCGTGGTCGCGCATCGACCGGACCGTCCGCTCGAGCTGGTTGTACGTCGGCGTGTACGTCGCGAGATGGCCGCCGACCGCGAGGGCATCGCGAGCGGCTTCGACGACCGTCCACGGCTCGGGCACGTCGATCAGCACGGCGTCAGCGTCGCGCTCGTCGAACCCGTCCCGTCCGACATCCCGGAGGCGAAACGAGACTCGGCCGTCCAACCCGGCGGCGCGGACGTTCTCCTGGGCGACTCCGAGGAAGTCGGCTCGTCGGTCGTAGCTCACCACGCGCCCCGTCGGTCCGACGGCCCGCGCGACGACGACCGTGAGCGCTCCGCTACCGGATCCGGCCTCCAGGACCCGGTCGCCCGGCTGGACGTTCGCGAGGTAGAGCAGCTGGATCGCGTCTTTGCTGGTGACGATCTGGGCTCCCCGTCGCAGTCGGTGCAGAAGGTCGGCGGTCGATGGGCGAAGCACCCGGTACGGGTGGCCGAGCCAATCGATCTCGACCCCGGGCGGCCGACCGATCGCGACCGTCAGGTCGACGACCGCTTCGGTTCCGATCGGCTGGGGACCTCGGGCGAGCCGGGCGAGATGCCCGGGTTCCCCGCGGCGCTTCAGCACGACGGCTTCCCCTTCCCGCAGCGGGTCGACCATGGAACGGTACCGAACGGTACGGGGTCGCCGCCCTCTTAACAGGTGCCGCCGGGGGCGGCGCCGGATCACGCCGCGCGCGGGCGCCGCCGGACCGGCCGGCGGCGCCGGCGTCCGCCCGACCGGCCGAACCCTTCGAGCCAGTTGCCGTCTGGGTCGGTGAAGTACGCGATCCGGCTCTTCCCCTCGACGATGTCGAGCGCGCGCTTCGCCCCGGCGCGTCGGGCGAGACGAAGCCAATCGTCGATCCGGGGCGAGTAGAATCCGAAGTGGTCGAACTCCTCGCCGGGACCGAACGGCCGGTAGTAGCGGCTCTTCGGCGGGTAGTAGTTCAGCTCGAGGCGGTGGTGCGAACCAGGGAACCGGAGGTGGACCCACTTCCCTCCGTGGTCGATCGTTCCCTGGGCGACCACCCGAAATCCGAGGCGGCGGTAGAACGCGAGCGAGCGCTCGAGCGATCGAACGCGAAGTCCGGTGTAGAGGAACCGAATCGGACGGGTCACGAGGGGGTAACGGCGGCCCGCTATAATTCAGCCCGGTTTCGCTCCGCTTGAGCGACGCCCGCGGCCCGGGGGCGACCCGGCGCTCCGGGGTCGCCCTCGGAACGGTTCGGCCGCCCCAGGACGGACGACGAACAGGCGTCGGCCGGAGGAGCTCGTCGCCTCGATCGCGTTCAGCTCGTCGAGCCAAGCGACGAGCGAGACGCCTTTGGGGGTCAGCCGGTACTCCTCCTCTGCGCGGCCGACCAATCCGTCGTCGACGAGCCGTCGGAGATGGAAGGCGAGCTTCGGAGACTCGTCGACGCCACTCGCCTCCACGAGATCGGTGAATCGGGCCGGTCCGTCGCGAAGCCGTCGGAGAACCGCTCGTCGGATCGGGCCCGCGAGCGCTTCCATGGTCCGAGAACCGCCCGGGGCGGCGAGGGTCGCGCTCAACGCCCGGACGTCGTCCGCGGTGATCGTCCCGGGGTCGACGCCGACCGCGAGAGCTCCGCCGTCGCCGAGCGCGCGGGCCATCCGTTCGATCGTCCGGAGGACATCGTCCCGGCGGTGGCGCCGGAACGCCTCCCCTAGGCCCGTGAGAACGACCCGCAGGGTCGGGGCGTCGTGGGCGGCCGCTTCGACGTCCGCGGCCCAGGCGGAAAGATCGTCCGGCCGGGGCGGGGCGACCTCGATTGACGGCGGCAGACCGCTCGGAGCCGGCTCGATGTACATCCGGACCGGACCTCGCGCTTCGTCCGCCCAGCGGCGAGCGAGATGGACCGGATTCTCCTCGGGCGCCAGCCCTTGAACGAACCGGTGCTCTTCGGCCCACCGCTTCAGGACCACCTCGATCTGGGCGAGGCGGAACGGTTTGCTGATGTAGTCGAACGCCCCGAGCTTCATCATCTCGACCGCCGTCTCGACGGTCGCGAACCCCGTGACGACGATGACCGCGGTCGCGGGCCACCGGCGCCGGACCTCGGCGAGGAGCTCGGCGCCGCCGTGACGAGGCATCTTGAGGTCGGTGAAGACGAGATCGAACGGCTCGGCCTCGAGTGCCTCGATCGCCTTCGGGACGGAGGAGGCCGCCGTGACGTCGTGGCCGAGATCGCCGAGCGCGCTCGCGAGCTCCTCCCGGAACAACGCGTCGTCGTCCACGACGAGCAGCCGCATCGAGGCGACCATCCGCGCGCGGGCCATAACCTGTTGCGGCCCGGACCGACGGACGGGACCCCCGACGCGCGACGGCCGAAGCGACGGCCGAAGCGACGGCGGGAAGCGGCGGGAATCGGCGTCGGTTTGTCCGCCCGCGCGGGGCCGGCAGGCCGAACGGGAAGCGGCCCGTGGCACTTGACAATCCCTCACTCCAACGAGACCGGGACAGGGGCGGGAAGCGGAACCCTCGTTCGACCGGCGGGAACGCGGCCGCATCGGCCGCCGCCCCATCGTCTAAAAGGAGAGAACGCCATCCCCGGTCGAGCCCCCTATGCCGACCCCGCCGCGCGCATCTTCCCGGCCACCGGGGCCGGACCCGAAGGCGATCGCCGTCGATCCGGGCACGCTCTTTCGGATCCTCTTCGACTTTTCGCCGGACCCGATCGAGATCACCGACGCGCGGGGAACGATCCTCGACGTGAATCCCGCGTTCGAGCGGGTCTACGGCTACTCGCGCGAGCAGGCGATCGGCCAGAACGCCCACCTCGTGGCGAGCGGCAAGACCTCCCGGGAGACGTACCGGAATCTCTGGGAGAGCCTGAACGACCCGAACACCGGGACCTGGACCGGCGAGGTGGTGAACCGCAGCCGCACGGGCGTCGAGCATCCGGTTCGGCTGACCGTCGTGGGCGTTCGAGACGAGTCGGGGCATCTCGCCTACTGCCTCGGGATCGCGGCCGACCTGCTCGAGGCCCGGATCTGGGAGCGCCAGGCGATCCACGCCGACCGCCTCGCCTCGCTCGGCCAGATGGCGGCCGGGGTGGCGCACGAACTCAACACCCCGCTCGCGAACGTGCTCCTGATCGCGGAGAACGTGCGCCGGCGATCGACGGACCGCGAGCTCCACGAGCGAATGAACCGGCTGATCGAACAGGCCGAAGCGATGGCCCGGATCGTCCGCGGGCTCCTCGACTTCAGCCGGCGCCGCGACGCCGAGCTCGCGCCCATCGACCTCCGCGGGGTCGTCCGAACGGCGATCGACTTCCTGAAGGGGAAGGTCGGCGACGGAATCGAGATCACGGTCGATCTCCCCCCCGGCCCGTTGACGGTCTGGGGCAATGCGGATCAGCTCCGGCAGGTCGTCAACAACCTCGTGCTGAACGCCAGCGAAGCGCTGGGCGGCCGTGGCCACGTCCAGGTCGTCGCCCGGGCCGAACCCCGCCACTACGAGCTCCGAGTGATCGACGACGGCCCCGGCATTCCGCCGGAGATCCGGCCGCGAATCTTCGAACCGTTCTTCACGACGAAGGGGGAACGGCAGGGGACCGGCCTTGGGCTCGCCATCTGCCACGGCCTGGTCACCGCGCACGGGGGGACGATCGGATTCGAAGAGACCCCGGGCGGCGGAGCGACCTTCGTGGTGCGCCTCCCGCGCCCCGAACGGGCGGCAGAGCCCACCGGGCCGGCCGGACCGGCGGAGACGCATTCGGATTGAGCAGGGGCTCCCCGCGGAATCCGGGGCTGCCGACCGCGACGACTCGTTCTCGAGCCAGCTTCTCCCTCCAGCGAACGGTGAGCGGCCGACAACATTGATATGGCTAGGTCCGGTGCGACCGCCGTGACCTCGCTCCGATCGGGGAAGGTGACGCCCCGGTGCTCTCCCGCGCTTCGGTCGATCGGCCGGCCCGCTCGAGGGAGCCCGGGCGTAGGGGGACGGGGCTAACGCCCTCGGTCGGGGATGGAGAGCGTCATCGTCGCCGAAGACGTCCGGCACAGCTACGACGGCCGCCGGTTCGCGCTCGACGGGGTCACCTTCGACGTGCGGGGCGGCGAGGTCTTCGGCCTCCTCGGGAAGAACGGGGCGGGAAAGTCGACCCTCATCAAGGCGATGACCACCCTGATCCAGCCCACGGCCGGCACGCTCCGGGTCCTCGGCCAAGATGTCCGACGCGACGGCCGCAAGATTCGCTCGCGGATCGGCGTCGTGCAGCAGGGGGAGTCGTTCGACTTCACGACCGTCGAGGGCAACCTCGACCTCTACGGAGTGCTCTGGGGCGTCGCGAAGGACGAGCGGATCCGTCGCCGCGAGTCGCTGGTCCAGCGGTTCGGTCTCGGCGACTTTCGCCGCCGGCGCGCGTTCGACCTCTCGGGCGGGCAGAAGCGGCGGGTCCAGGTCGCGCGCGAGTTCATGCACGACATGGAGATCCTCTTCCTCGACGAGCCGACGGT
>JAKAWP010000050.1 GCA_021816955.1 Thermoplasmata archaeon | reverse complement strand
CCGCGGCGGGGCTCCTCGTGCGGACCGAGACGATCACCCACACCGTCGGGCGGTCGGAGCGATCCGAAGAGGTGATCGAGCCGCGGCTCTCCGAGCAGTGGTTCGTCCGGATGGCGCCGCTCGCGGCCCCGGCCGTCGCCGCGGTCGAACGCGGCGAGATCGCGATCTATCCGGAACGGTGGCGCCGCACGTTCTTCCGCTGGATGGAAGCGATCCAGGACTGGTGCGTCTCGCGCCAGGTCCTCTGGGGCCATCCGATTCCCGCGTACGTCTGCCGGCGCGGCGGTCACTGGACCGTTGCGGAGAGCGCGCCCGCCGCCTGCGCCACGTGCGGGGACCGCGAGCTCACCCCGAGCCCGGAGGTGCTCGACACGTGGTTCACGAGCTGGCTGTGGCCGTTCCTCGCGCTCGGCTGGCCGGAGGAGTCGCCGCTGCGCGCGGCCTACTACCCGACGAGCGTCCTCGTTACCGGCCGCGACATCATGTTCTTCTGGGTCGCCCGGATGATGATGGCCGGCTACGCCTTCACCGGCCAGCCCCCGTTCCGGTCGGTCTACTTCACCGGCATGCTGCGGGACGAGCACGGGCGCCGCCTGTCGAAGCACCTGCACAATTCGCCGGACCCCCGGGACGTCGCCCGACAGCGCGGGACGGACACGCTCCGCTTCGCCCTCGTCTTCCCGAACCCGACCGAGGAGGACGGCCCGTTCGGCGCCGCGTCGCTCGACGGGGCGGCGCACTTTCTGACCAAGCTGTGGAATCTCGTCCGGTTCGCGGAGCCGTTCATTCGAAGCCGCCCGAGCGGCGCCGTTCCGCCGCGTCCCGAAACGCTCGAGGCGCGGTGGATCCTCGAGCGGTTCCGACGGACGATCGACGAGGTCGACGCCGCCCTCGATCGATTCGCCGTCACCGCGGCCGCCCAGGCCGCCTACCGCTTCGTCTGGCACGACCTCGCTGACCGGTACGTCGAGCTTGCCAAGGACGCCCTCCTCGGCGAACGAGGTCCCGCCGTTCAAGCCGAAACCGCGGCGGCGCTCGGCGTCGCGGTCCGCGGAGCGCTCGCGCTGTTGCACCCGTTCGTTCCGCACGTGACCGAGGAGCTCCATCACGCCCTCGCGCCGTCGGCGGGGCTGCTCGCCCAGTCGACGTGGCCGTCCTCGGCGACGATCGAGCCGGCCCCTGAGTCGGAGGAGGCGATCGCCCCGCTCTTCGAGGCGATCCGGCTCCTGCGCAACGTGCGCTCCGAGGAGAACGTCGCTCCGCGCGTCGCGATACGCGCCTACGCCCGGCCGTGGAGCCCGGCCGCCCGGGCGGTGCTGACGCGCGAAGCCCGCACCGTCGTGCGCTTGGCGCGGCTCGCGGGGTGGACCGTGCTCGGAGAGGCGGATCCCGCCCCGCCGGGGACGATCCGCCGGACGTCGCCGTACGCCGAGCTGTACGTCGAGCTCGCTCGGGGCTCCGCCTCATCGGAGGCGGAATCGCGCGAGCGCGCCCGGCTCGAGGCGCTCGCCGAGAAGGCGCGCCAGCGACTCCAGGACCCGACGTTTTTGGACCGGGCCCCGCCCGCGGTGGTCGGCGAGACCCGGGCGAAGCTCAAGGAGCTCGAAGAGCGCCTCGCCCGGCTGGGCGGCTCGTCGGCGAAGCCGCCGGCCGCGGAGGAAGCTCCATGACGGCGGGCCGGCCTCGTCGTCGGGCGCGCCCGGCGGCCGACCCGAACGGCCCGGCGCCGCCGAAGCCGGCCGACGGCGTGCCGATGCGAGGTTCGCCTCGGCCGCATCCGTGGCTCGGGCTTGGCCTCTGGGCGCTCGGGCGTTGGGACCCGGACGACGAAGCCCGGACCCGGGAGGTCGTCGCCCATGCCGTCGAACGGGGCGTCGCCTGGTTCGACACGGCGGAAGTGTACGGCCTCGGCCGCTCCGAACGGATTCTCGGCGAGGCGCTCGCCGCCCCCTCGTCGGATCGGCCGACGCCGTTCGTGGTGACGAAGGCGTCGTGGGAGCACCTGCGCCCCGCCCAGTTGCGCGCCGCGTTGCACCAGAGCCTCGAACGGCTCGGCCGCCGCTCGGTCGACCTGTACCTGCTCCACGGCCCCGATCCCCGGGTCCCTCTCGCCGAGACGATCCCGGCGCTGGAGGCGCTCTGGAAGGGGGGGCAGACCGGCGCGATCGGCGTCTCCAACTTCTCGGTGGAGGAGCTCGAGGAGGCGGCGCGCCACCTCACCGACGGCGCGATCGCGGTGAACCAGATTCGCTACAGCCTGCTCGACCGGGACGACGCGGAGCCGATCCGCGAATACTGCCAGCGCCACGGCATCCTGGTCGAGGCGTACAGCCCGCTCGCCCGCGGGCTGCTCTGCGGGCGCTACCTGGACGGACGGCGGGTCCCGACGGCCGTCCGCCGGTTCGCCCACCGGTTCTTCGAGGGCGACCGGTGGCCGATGATTCGCGACCGCGCGCTCCGCCTGCGCGAGCTTGCCCGCCGCCACGAACTTCCGCTCGCCTCGATCGCGCTCCACTGGCTGGCCCGTCAGGGGGCGTTACCGGTCTTCGGGGCGAGCCGGCCGGCGCAGGTCGACGAGAACCTCGCGGCGTGGTCGGTCCGACCCCCGGACGAGGTGCTGGACGAGGCGGACCGAATCGCCCGGGGCGATGCCGATTAGACTCCTCGTCTTCGACATGGACGGGACGCTCGTCGACGTCGAGAGCTCCTGGGCCCACGTCCACCACCACTTCGGGGACGCCAACCCCGAAGGCCTCCGGCGGTTCGAGGCGAACGAGATCGACGACGAGGAGTTCGTCCGCTCGGACGTCCGCGTCTGGTGGCGGCACCGGCCCGAGCTCACGATCGGCGAGGTCGACGCGATCCTCGCCGGCGTGCCGCTCATGCCGGGCGCGCGCGAGCTGTTCCGTCGCCTGCGCGAGCGGCCGGTGCGCACCGCGATCATCAGCGGCGGGATCGACCTCCTCGCCAACCGACTGAAGGCCGACCTCGGGATCGACGTCGCGCTCGCGAACGGTCTCGCCGTCGATCCGAACGGTCGGCTCACCGGCGAAGGGATCGTGCGCGTGCCGATCCACGCCAAGGAGCAGGTCCTCGCGGAGCTCCAGGCGCGGCTCGGGATCGGACCGGACGAGACCGCGAGCGTCGGCAACTCGGCAATCGACGTCGGGCTGTTCCGCCGCAGCCGGCTCGGCGTGGCGTTCCTCCCCGAGGACGACACCGTGCGCGCCGCGGCCGACATGGTCGTGACCGAGAAGGATCTCGGTCGCGTCTACGACGCGATCGCCCCCCACCTGGACGGCCCGGGGCCGCCGGTCAGCCGACGGTGAGCACGGTCTTGCCTCGGCCGTGCCCCGAATCGAAGCGACGGTGGATCGACCGGATCTCGTCGAACGAGGCCGTCGTCACCGGGACCCGGACCGCGCCCGATTCGAAGAGCGGCGTGAGCTCCTCGAGCCGCCGGCGATCGCCGTGAAGGAGGATCGTGTGCAACGTGAGGTTGCGTCGGTACATCGTCGGAAAGTCGCCGTGGAACCCGACGATCACGGCGCACCGCCCGAACGGCCGGACCGCCCCAACCGCTTGGGTCAACGTCGCGCCGCCGACGAGGTCGAGGAGGGCGTCGACCCCTCGACCGTCCGTCGCCTCGAGCGCGACCGCGACGGGATCCGAGGCGCCGTAGTCGATCGCGAGGTCGGCGCCGCGTTCCCGGAGATACGGGAGGTTGGCGCGGCTCGCGACCGCCAACACCCGCGCTCCCGCGGCCTTGGCGAACGGGATCGCATACGAGCCGACGCCACCGGCGCCCCCGTAGATCAAGATCGTCTCGCCGGGGCGGATCGCGAGCCGGCGCACGACGGCCTCCCAGGCCGTGCCGCCGGCGAGAGGGATCCCGGCGGCTTCGGCAAAGGAAAGCCCTCGGGGCTTTCGCGCGACGAGCGATGCCGCGACCGGGTGGAGTTCGGCGTGCGTGCCTTGCCGGTTCCCGAGGAAGTCGGCTCGGTAGAACACTTCGTCCCCGACCGCCCACCCAGTCGTGCCGGGGCCGAGCGCCTCGACAACACCGCTCGCCTCGTACCCGAGGATCGCCGGCAGCGAGATCCCGCGGCTCGCCGGGTCCTGCCGGATCTTCGCCTCGAGCGGGTTGACGCCGCTCGCCCGCACGCGGACGAGGAGCTCGCCGGGGCCCGGCACGGGGGCCGGAACGTCCCGGATCTCGAGGACCTCCGGGCCGCCCGACCGTTCGATCACCACCGCCTGCATCGAAACATCCCTCGGACGGAGCCGTACCGACCTCCGAGCTCGAGGGAAACTGGCCGACGGTACAAGCAATTTTCGCCCGCCGGCGGACGGGCAGCCTTTTACGCTCCGCCGGCGATGCAGCCGCTCGCATGGAAGGGTACGACACGCTCCTGGAGCGGGCCCGGGCGAAGCTCCCGCCGGTGCGGGAGTTGACCGAGCGGTTCCAAGTCCCCGAGCCGGACGTGATGACGGACGGGAAGAACACCGTCCTGCGCAACCTGCAGGAGATCGCGGGAGTGCTGCGCCGCGAGCCGGCTCACATCATCGGCTACCTCGCGCGGGAGCTCGGCTGCCCGGGCGTCCTCGACCTCCCTCGGGGCATCCTCAAGAGTCGGATTCCCCGGGAGTCGATCGCGAGCCGCCTCGGCGAGTACACCGAGAAGTACGTGATCTGCTCGGAGTGCAAGCGGCCGGATACCCACCTCACGCGGGACGGCAAGCTGATGATGCTCGTCTGCGAAGCGTGCGGGGCCCAGCGCCCGGTGACGGTCCGGCGCGTCGTCGCGCCCGAGAAGCCGAAGACGCCGGTCGTGGTCGGCGAAGTCTACCGCCTCACGATCGAGGACGTCGGCCGGCGGGGCGACGGGGTCGCCAAGAAGGAAGGGTTCGTCATCTTCGTGACGGGAGCGAACCAACGGGGAGCGAGCGTGAACGCGAAGATCACGAAGGTCCTCGGCAACAACGCCTACGCGGTCGTCCAGCCCTGACCCTTCGGCCCGGAGGAGCATGCGGGCGTGGCGGTCGATCGGGCTGTTGGCGCTCTACGTCGGCGCCCAGATCGTCGCCCTATTGCTCGCCGTCCCGTTCCGGTCGGCGGGGCTGTCGGAAGGCGGGAACCCGACCAGCGTCGGCGGTCCGCTCGCGATCGTGGCCGTCATCGTCCTCGCCCCGCTCGCGATCCTCTTCCTCGCCCGACGGCGGGGGGGCCTCTGGGCGGTGCGGCAACTGATCCTCCTGTCGATCGCCGGCGCGCTCTACGTGACGCTGTTCGCGCTGTTCAGCCTCGTGCTGCCGGGTCCGATCCTCCTCCCGCCGACCGGCGGCGGACTCGCGCTCGACTTCGCGCTCCCGCTCGCCGCGTCCGCGAGCGTGGCGATCTATCTCGCGCTGCTGATCGATCCCCAGTGGTACGTGGTCGACCTGGTCGGATTCCTCGCCGCGGGCTCGCTGATCGCGCTCCTCGGCATCTCGTTCGCGATCCTCCCCGTCTTCGTGCTCTTGATCGCGCTCGCCGTCTACGATGCGATTGCCGTGTACCGGACCCGCCACATGCTCCGGCTGGCCGACGTCGTGAGTGACCTCAAGCTCCCGATCCTGATGGTGATGCCGAACACCGCCGGGTTCGACTATTCGGCCGCCCGGACGTTCTCGGCCGAGCGGCAGCAACCCGTCGAAGAGCGGGAGGCGATGTTCATGGGACTCGGGGACGTCGTCATCCCGGGGATCTTGATCGTCTCCGCCTTCGCGTGGCTCCCGACCGCCCCGGCGGTCGCCGGGGTCGGCGGAAACCTCTGGGTCGCGATCGGCGCGCTCGTCGGCTCGCTCGTCGGCTACGCGGTCCTGATGCGGTTCGTGCTCCGGGGGAACGCCCAGGCAGGACTGCCGTTCCTCAACACCGGCGCGATCCTCGGGTACCTCGCGGCCTTCCTCGTCGTGTACCGGAGCTTCGGCTTCGGCCTCACCGGCTCGCTATAACCTTCTCGCGCCGTCCCGCGGGGCATGCCCCGACCGGTCGTCGACCTCTCGATCGCGGACCGACCGAGTGTCGCCGAGCTCGCGCGGCGCCTGGACGACGCCGGGGGGTTCACGGCGAAAGCCTTCGCCGAAGGCGTCGCGCTCCTCGAACGGATGCTCGCCGACCCGGAGATGACTGTCTTCCTTTCGTTCCCGGCGGACATCGTCGCCACGGGCACGCGCGGACTCCTCGCGGAGCTCGTCCGCTCGGGGGCGGTCGATGCCGTCATCACGACCTGCGGCACGCTCGACCACGACCTGGCCCGGTCGTACCGGCCGTACTACCACGGCGACTGGGGATTGGACGACGCCCAGCTTCACCGACGGGGCCTCTACCGACTGGGGAACCTCGTCATCCCGCTGTCTCACTACGGACCGCTCATCGAACGCAAGATGCGCCCGATCTTGCGTTCCCTGTGGGCGCGGGGGATCCGCCAGGTCTCGAGCGCCGCGCTCGCCCGGGCGATCGGCGAGTCGATTCCCCCGGAACGGGGGGCGACCAGCATCCTTCGCGCCGCCGCCGACGCGAACGTGCCGGTCTTCGTCCCCGGCCTCACCGACGGCGCCGTCGGCTCCCAGCTCTGGTTGTTCCGCCAAGACCACCGGGAGTTCTCGATCGACCTGCTCGCGGACGAGCAGGCGCTCTCCGATCTCGTCTATCAGGCGCGGCGGGCCGGAGCGATCTTGCTCGGCGGCGGGATCTCCAAGCACCACACGATCTGGTGGAACCAGTTCCGGGACGGACTCGACGCGGCGCTCTACATCACGACGGCGGTCGAGTGGGACGGCAGCCTCTCGGGGGCGCGCACCAAGGAGGCGATCTCGTGGGGCAAGATCAAGCCGACCGCCCGCCACGTGACGGTCGACGGGGACGTCACCGTGCTGTTTCCGTGGATGCTGGCCGCGGCGGTGGAACGGGCGGCGGCTGGGAGCGTTGCGCGACGACCCGGGCGCCGGAAACGTTCGTGACCCGACGGCGGGAACGGACGAGCGGCCCGCGCCGCCGGGCCCGGCCCGCCACCGGCCGACGATCCGCCGCGGAACGGGCGGGCCGACGGGCGGCGGAGGATCGGCTCCTTGCCGCCGTGGGAGGGGCGACCGGCGCGGGGCCGGACCGACGGCGCCGCCAGAGACTCCGGTCGATCGTGCGCGCGGTCGATCGGTACCGGCGCGCGATCGCTCGCGCCGACCGGCGAACTGCAGTCGAGGTCTGGCAGGCGCATCTCGCGGCTGAGTTCGACGCCCACGACCCGGACCGGACCCTCGCGACGATGGGCCGATCGCCGTACCTGTTGCACCTGCCGTCCCTCGAAGGAGCGGAAGGACGGAAGTCCGTCCGGTCGTTCTACGCTCGCCGGTTCCTTCCCAGCCTCCCCCGCGACACGAAGATCGTGCCGATCTCGCGGACCACGGACGGTCGGCGCGTCATTGACGAGTTCATCCTCGAGTTCACCCACGACCGGGAGGTGGCATTCATGGCCCCCGGCGTCGCGCCGACGGGCCGACGGGTGCGGCTGCCGCACGTCGCGGTGGTCGGAATCCGCCACGGACGAGTCCATCACGAGCACATCTACTGGGATCAGGCGTCGCTCTACCGTCAGCTCGGCTGCCTCGAGAAGGGGACGGGGCCGATCGTCGGGGCCGAGGCGGCCGTTCGGCTGCGCGAGCTCACCCGGCGGCACCCGCTCGCCTGAACCTGTGGCAGCCCCCGCCGGGGCCCGCGGTCGTCGAGGAGAGACCGACGGACGTCGCGAATAGCTTATCAGTCGGAGGTCGAGTCGGCCGCGGCGCGGGCCCGTAGCTCAGCTCGGTAGAGCAGGCGGCTCTTAACCGCAAGGTCAGGGGTTCGAATCCCCTCGGGCCCGGCTCGTCGGGGAGTGGCACTACCGGTGCTCGCCGGCCGCACCGTCCGCTCGGTCTCGTGCGCCGGGGGGCTCTCCATTGAGCGATCGCCTCGACGTCGCTTTTGCTGCGGCGGGCATCGCCCCAAGTAGTGTCCACCCGTTGTGCGGGGCCGGCCCCGTTGCTCCCGGTTCCCGCCCTCCCGGATCTACATTCGATACCCGCGCGAAGTCACGCCAGCCCGCCCGGAAGGCAGGGGAAATCTCCGGAGCGATCGTCTTCTGTCCCATCCACGGACCTGGCAACCGTTTGCCGTCAACCGGAGTGGACCGCGACGCTGCGCACGGATCGGGTAGACAAAGACTCCGCATGTGCGGAAGCACCGAAGGTGGTGTGGAGACCCCGGATCTCGCGCATCGACGCTGGTCCCGGCATTTCCGTCACGGACCACGGCGTTTCGAGACGAACAGCGGCGACGGCGGGACCGATCCTGGCAATCTTTGGGCGGACCAGGGCTGTGGTGTTCCGACCTCGTACTGGCCGAACTTCCTTCGAAGGACGAGGAGGTCGCGCGGTACGGTTCGTCGAGCGGTCTCCTTCCCTCGGGAAATCCGTTTCAACGGCCAGTTCGCCTCCTCCGTTGCCGGGGGCGATTCCGCGGGCGGGCGGTCGCACGGGCAACTCCGAACGCGTCGGACGCCTTGCCGACCGAACGAAGGAGGCAGGGATCGTTCGATCCGTTCCATCGGCGCGCCGAGACCGTCCGACCTGCACGACGCAACTCGGAACCGGGGAGACCGTATCGTAGCCGGGGAAGTCGATGCAACAGGCACGGATCTCGAGGTGCGTCAGATTCTGACCTTCCTCAGGCGACTCTGCTCCGGCCGATTCCGAGCGGGCCGGCTGGGTCTAAGCCGCTCCGGCGCCTCCGGGCAGATCTGAACCGGGGGGTGTTCGACCGGCCATGTCCAAGCCGTTGGGGCGCGGGAAGCCGGCACCCCTGCCGGGCGGAACGCGTGCCCGCCGATGCTACGCCCGGGATCCCCCATGCGAATTCGCCGACTACCCGAAACGATGAACGTAACTGGCACTACTTTGGCGGAATCTCGCTGACGTGGGCGTGACTTGGCAGCGGGATTCTACTCGACGGGGGGCCTTAAGTCCGGCTTCCTCTCGTTCGAGAGGGCATGGGTCGCCCCTTCCCGCCGCCGACGAAAGGTCCCAGCCTTTCCCGACTGCAGTTACACATCCAACCGATCGGCATCGGAGGACCTTTCCGCGACACTCCGCGGGAACGACGCCGACGGGCTCGGGCTCTCGAGTACACGCTCGGTCTGTTGCCCGGGCGAGCGGAAGAGCATGCAGCCGACCGCGGCTCGGGTCCCTACGGCTCGGTATGAAGCGATGCAGAACTTCATCACGGATTCCCCGTGGGATTGGCGCGAGACCCAGGCCCGTCTCTTGGAGAAGATGGCAGACGAATTCGCCGGCGCGGACGGTCAGATCGTCCTCGACGACGTGCCGCTCGTCAAACAGGGAACGAAAAGTCCGGAGGTGGGTCGGCAGTGTTGCGGGGTCACCGGGGAGGTGCGCAACTGCCAGGCCCTGGTGGATGCCGTCTACGTTCGTCCCCGAGGTGGGACGAACCGCGAGGCTGCGGGCTTATGCTTCGCCCTGGACCTGTATCTGCCCAAGGCTTGGGCGGAGCGTC